>NZ_JBEYKR010000080.1:0-32828 GCF_040703535.1 Streptomyces sp. NPDC007346 | reverse complement strand
AGGTAGCACCTCGGAGTAACCGGGTACTAGGAGAATGTCGTCGAAGGTCAGGGCTTCTTGGGCGGGGTGAGGCGTCGGAGGCTGCGGCGGGCCCGGCCCCGCCGCCGTCGCCAGGGGCGGGGGTCAGGCGCCGGAGGCCGTCGTGGGGCCGGTCCCGCCACCGTGGCCAGGGGCGGGGGGTCAGGCGCCGGAGGCCGTCGTAGGGCCGGCCCCGCCGCCGTCCGCAGGGGCGGGGGTCAGGCGCCGGAGGCTGTCGTGGACGTGGTCCCGCCGCCGTGGCCGGTTTCCTCCGCGATGCGTTCGTGGTGGCGGATGACCTCCGCGATGATGAAGGTGAGGAGTTTCTCGGCGAACGCGGGGTCCAGGTTGGCGCTCTGCGCGAGCTGGCGCAGCCGGGTGATCTGGCGGGTCTCGCGGGCCGGGTCGGCGGGCGGCAGCTGGTGGTCGGCCTTGAGGCGGCCGACCTGCTGGGTGGCCTTGAAGCGTTCGGCGAGCATGTGGACGACGGCGGCGTCGATGTTGTCGATGCTCTCGCGCAGCCGGTTCAGTTCCGCCTGGACGGACGCGTCGACGGTTGCGGGCGCGTCGGTTTCGCTGGTGCTCATGGTCGTCGAGCTTAGACGTCCGCCGTCAGGGGCCGATCATCGGCGGGTCGTCCGGGTCGGGTACCTGGTCGCTCCAGCCGCCGGGCACGCTGCGGCCCTGTTGTTCGCGGAAGCGGACGGGGGCGGTGCCGACGCGGCGGGCGAAGAGGCGGGAGAAGTAGGCGGGGTCGTCGTAGCCGACGCGGCGGGCGACGGCGGCGATCGGGAGGTCGGTGGCGGCGAGGAGTTCCTTGGCCCGGCCGAGGCGGAGGGTGAGCAGGTAGTCCTTGGGGCTGCATCCGGCGCCGCGCCGGACGGCGGTGCGGAGTTCGGCGGGGGTCATGCCGTGTCGGGCGGCGTGTTCGGCGACGGTGAGGGGCTGGTAGGCGTCGCGGGCCAGGGCCTGGAGGACCGGGTGGCCGTCGGGGCCGAGGTCGGCGCGGGCGCGGCGCAGGGAGACGAGGAGTTCGTGGACGGCGGCGGCTGTCTCGACCTCGAGGAGGGGGTTGCCGCGGCGGGCGGCGCGCACGATGCGGCCGACGGCGGCGCGGGGGGCGGCGGTGTCGGAGAGCGGGACGAGGGGGCGGTCGGGTTCGATGCAGCCCAGCTCGGTGTAGGTGGTGGTGGCGGGGCCGGTGAAGTCGACGAAGCTCTCGTCCCAGCCGGTGGCGGGGTCGGCGCCGTAGTGGTGGGGGGTGCCGGGGGTGAGCCAGATGAGGGCGGGCCCGGTGACGGGGGTGCGGCGTCCGTCGGGGCCGGTGAACCAGCCGGTGCCGGAGTGGACGATGACGGCGACGTGGTGGTCCAGGGTGCGGGGGCCGACGGCGGGCAGTGCGCCGTGCTGGAGGCCGACGCCGAGGCAGACGAGGCCGAGGCGGTGGTGGAGCGGGCTGGGGGTGAAGAAGCGCATCCAGGTGTGGTACGTGGGCATTGCGCTCTCCTCCCGCTCGCTGGGTGTTGCGTCCAATCAGCAGCGATCTTTGTCCATGGACCCGGTGCGCGCCAGAGGTGAAGGTGGTCGGACCAATTCGGCCCGGGGCCTCCGGGCGGGGCAGAGCACAGGAGCGTACGAGCGCGATGACCGATTTCACCGTGGGGGACGACCACTTCCGGCTCGACGGGAAGCCCGTACGGCTGCTGTCGGGTGCCCTGCACTATTTCCGGGTGCACGAGGGGCAGTGGGGGCACCGGTTGTCGATGCTGGCGGCGATGGGGCTGAACTGTGTCGAGACGTATGTGCCGTGGAATCTGCATGAGGAGCGCGAGGGCGCGTACCGGGACGTGGCGGCGCTGGGCCGGTTCCTGGACGCGGTGCGGGAGGCGGGGCTGTGGGCGATCGTGCGCCCGGGTCCGTACATCTGTGCGGAGTGGGAGAACGGTGGGCTGCCGGTCTGGGTGACGGGCCGGTTCGGCCGGCGGGTGCGGACGCGGGACGCCGGCTACCGGGCCGCGGTGGAGCGGTGGTTCGGGGAGCTGCTGCCGCAGGTGGTGGAGCGGCAGGTGGACCGGGGTGGTGCGGTGATCCTCGTCCAGGTGGAGAACGAGTACGGGAGTTACGGCTCCGACGCGGTGTATCTGGAGTGGCTGGCCGAGCTGTTGCGGCGGTGCGGGGTGGGTGTGCCGCTGTTCACGTCGGACGGTCCGGAGGACCACATGCTGACGGGTGGGTCGGTGCCGGGTCTCCTGGCGACGGCGAACTTCGGTTCGGGGGCGCGGGAGGGGTTCGGCGTCCTGCGCCGCCATCAGCCGGAGGGGCCGTTGATGTGCATGGAGTTCTGGTGCGGCTGGTTCGACCACTGGGGGGCCGACCCGGTCGTACGGGATGCGGAGCAGGCGGCCGGGGCGCTGCGGGAGATCCTGGAGTGCGGGGCGTCGGTGAACATCTACATGGCGCACGGCGGGACGAACTTCGGGGGGTGGGCGGGGGCGAACCGGGGTGGTCCGGTGCAGGACGGGGTGTTCCAGCCGACGGTGACCTCGTACGACTACGACGCCCCGGTCGACGAGTACGGGCGGGCCACGGAGAAGTTCCGGCTGTTCCGACAGGTGCTGGAGGGGTATGCGCGGGGTCCGCTGCCCGCGCTGCCGCCGGAGCCGAGGGGCCTGGCGGTGCCGGTGCGGGTGGAGCTGGACGGGTGGGCCGGGCTCGGGGACGTCATGGAGGCGCTGGGTGATCCGGAGGGGCCGGAGTCGGGGGTGGCGCCGACCTTCGAGGAGCTGGGTGTGGGCCGGGGCCTGGTGCGCTACCGGGTGGCGGTGCCGGGGCCGCGCGCGCCGTATCCGCTGACCGCGGCGGGGCTGCGGGACCGGGCGGTGGTGTACGTGGACGGGGTCCGGGCGGGGGTGCTGAGTGAGGAGAGCTGCACGCTGGCGGAGCCGGTGGCGGGTCCGGCACAGGTGGAGCTGTGGGTGGAGTCGCTGGGGCGGGTCAACTACGGGCCGCGTCTGGGTGAGCCGAAGGGGATCACGGGCGGGGTGCTGCACGAGCGGCAGTACCTGCACGGGGTACGGGCGCGGGGGCTGCGGCTGGCGGCCTTCGAGGAGGCGGGCGCGGTGGCGGCGGTGCCGTTCGGGCCGGTGCCGGTGGGTGCGGGGGCGGGGCGGACGGGGTTGTTCCGGGGGGCGTTCACCGTGGAGGAGGCGGGCGCGGACCACGCGGGGCTGCGCCTGCCGGGCTGGACGCGCGGCTTCGTCTGGGTGAACGGTTTCTGCCTGGGCCGGTACTGGTCCGCGGGTCCGCAGGAGACGCTGTACGTGCCCGGTCCGGTGCTCCGCGAGGGCTCCAACGAGGTGTGGGTGCTGGAGCTGGAGGGGGCGGGCGAGCCGTATGTGGAGCTGGGGGGCGGCTTGCCGGTGAGGGAGGCCTGACCGGCAGGCCGCCCCGCCCCGGGGGCGCCCGTACGGTCGGGCGCTCCCGGGGCGGTTCGGCCGTGGTCACCCGCCGGGGTGCGGGTGGTGGGGGGCGTCAGAGTGTGGCGGCCGCGGCGGAGATGGCGGAGGCGAAGGTCGAGACCTCGGCGTAGACACCGGGGTAGTTGGGCCGGGCGCAGCCGTAACCCCAGCTGACGATGCCGACCTGGACCCACGCGCCGGCGTTGTCCTTGCGGAACATCGGGCCGCCGGAGTCACCCTGGCAGGCGTCGATGCCACCGGTGCCGGGGTATCCGGCGCAGATCTCCTCGGATGCGATGAAGTCGTTGCCGTAGGCGGCGCGGCAGGCGGCGTCGGAGACGAACGGGACGTCGGCCTTGAGGAGGTAGCGCTGCTGGCTGCCGCCCTCGCGGTTGGCGCCCCATCCGGCGACGGTGAACGTGCCCTGGTTGTAGGCGGTGGTGGTGGCGATCTTGAGGGTGGGCTGGTTGATGGGCTGGGCCAGCTTGATCAGGGCCCAGTCCTTGCCGAAGCCGTTGTAGCCGGGCGCCCGGAGGACCTTGGTGGACCTGACCTTGACGGCGTTGGGCGACTGGAGGTCGACGACGCCGCCGGTGACGGTGATCGAGGTGTTGTTGCCCGATCCGTTCACGCAGTGGGCGGCGGTGAGGACGATGTCCTGGGCGTAGAGGGCGCCGCCGCAGCCCATGGAGAGCCGGACCATGAAGGGGAACTCGCCCTGGGCGGCGCGGTCGCCGCCGACGATGGGGTTGGGGGCCGCGGAGGCGGTGGCGGGCTGGAGGCCGACGGTCGCGATGGCGACGGCGGCTATGACGACGGAACATCTTTTCAGCGCGCGCAGGAGCTGCTTCACGGACTGCCTTCTTTCGTGTGGGGGTGTGGGGGGTCGCCGTGGGAATCGCGACGGGGCACAGCGACCTACTGGTCATGCTCCCGTCAAGGCCATCCGATTATCGGGACCTGATGACCGCTGCCACAAGGAGCACTTTTCGGCCAAGCCCACCGCGACGGATCCGCTGCCGACCACCCCGCCCGTCGCCGTCCACCGGCCGTCCGCCACCGGTGTTCCGGGGCCCCGGCCTACAGTGGAGGTCCGTCGAGGGCGGGGGTTCCGCGGATGGGGGTACGGGCGTGAGCAACGGCAGTCCGGGCGCACCGGTCGTCCACGGCTTTCCCCATCTGGACACGGTCCGCTCCGCGATCACCGCGCTGTACCGGCGGCTCTCCCCCGACGGCGTCCACACCTACGGCACCAGCCTGGCCCCCTCCGACGCCGCCTTCTCCGACGGGGACGACCTGCATCTCGGCGCCCAGCGGGTGGCGCGGGCCGTGGTCCAGCACCTGCGTCTGCCCGACGCCCGCATGATCGTCAGCTTCCGTACGATGGAGCACGCGGCGAGCGTGGAACTGACCGCGGGGCCCGAATACTTCATCGAGCTGAACGACCGGTTCCGCACCCACCGCCGCGACGTCGGCGCGGCGCTCGCCCACGAGATCACCCATGTCCTGCTGCACCGGCTCGGCCTGGAGTTCCCCGGCACGCGGAGCAACGAGATCCTCACCGACACGGTGACCGCCTATCTCGGCGCGGGCTGGCTGCTGCTGGACGCCTTCCGGGAGGACGCCACGTCCCGGCAGAAGCTGGGCTATCTGACACCCGAGGAGTTCGGGTACGTCCTGGCCAAACGGGCACTCGCGTTCGACGAGGACCCCTCGCCGTGGTTCACCAGCCCGCAGGCGTACACGGCGTACACCAAGGGGCGGGCGCAGGCCCTGCGCGATCTGCGCCGGCCCCCGCTGACGGCGGCCGGCTGGGCGGGGCGGCGGCGCTACGCCAAGGACCGGCGGTACGCCCAGGACCACCCGGGCACGGCCGCGGACCCGGGTCTCGGGTACGCCTTCGAGACCGGCGGCCAGGGGCTGCGGGTCTCCTTCCCCTGCCCCACCTGCCACCAGCGCATCCGGCTCCCCGTCCGGGGCCGCGTCGTCGCGCGGTGCGGGCTGTGCCGTACGCGTCTGGAGTGCGACACATGAGTGTCATTCCGGCCACCGTAGGGTCGAAGCATGACGAACGAGCCGATCAGGGACGAACCAAGCCTGTTCGACGCGCTGTACGAGGACGATGACGCTGTCGTACGGGCGCTGCGCGCGGGGGCGCAGGCCGAGTCGAGCGACGAGGAGGGCACGACGGCGCTCTATCTGGCGGCGGTCCACGACCGGCCGGGGGCGGTACGGCTGCTGCTCGCGGCGGGCGCCGACCCCGACCGGGCGAGCGGCCCCGGGGCGGGCGACCTGCCGCTGTGCGGGGCGGCGTGCGGCGGGCACACCGAGGTGGTGGAGGCGCTGCTGGCCGCCGGGGCGCGGCCGGATCTGCGCGAGGAGTTCGGGTTCACGGCGCTGCGCTGGGCGGTGGGTCTCGGCCACGCCGCGACGGTGAAGGCCCTGCTGGCCCGGGGCGCGGACCCGTTGCTGCCCGGTCCGCAGGGGGAGCCGATGCTGGTCCTGGCGGCGCGGCGCGGCTCGCCGCGGACGGTGCGGGCGCTGCTGGAGCACGGGGCGGGGGCAGCCGGGCAGGAGGCGGTGGTGGGCGCGGCGCTGGGCGAGGCGCGGCGGCTGGCCGGTGCCGACCTGGAGCGGGAGCTGCTGCGGCAGCTGGAGGAGACGTACGGCCCCGGGCTCGACGCGATGGTCCGGCGGGAGCTGGTCGACGGCGAGGAGACGGTGGCCGTGGAGCTGCTGCGGGACGGGGTGCCGGCGGCGGGGGTGGACCGGCACACGGGGCACGGGGAGATCGCGGCGTTGCTTCAGGAGGCTATGTGCGGTGCTCCTGCCACTCCGCCCGGGTGAGTACGTACTCCACCTCGCCGTGCTCGGAGCCCTCGATGGCGTCCGGCCAGTCCTCGGTGTAGGCGCGGAGGAAGGCCAGGCCCGCCTTCTCCATCACCCGCCGGGAGGCCGCGTTGACGGCCATGGTGTTGGCGGTCACGCGCTGCGCCCCGAGGTCGGTGAAGCCCTTGCGGACCAGGGCCCGCGCCCCTTCGGTGGCGTAACCGCGGCCCCAGGCGGCCCGGTTGAGCCGGTAGCCGAGCTCGACGACGGTGGGGTCGTGGTCGTCCAGGGGCCGGAGTCCGAACCAGCCGAGGAAGGTGCCGGTGGCCTTCTCCTGCACGGCCCAGAACCCGCGGGTCCCGGTGCACGGGTGGTCGTGGAGGAGCCGGGGCAGGGTCCGCTCCCGGATGAGCTCGTCGCTGACCGGGCGGCCGCCGTTGATGTACCGCATGACCTCGGGGTCGTTGTCGAGGGCGAGCAGGTCGGGGGCGTCGGCGTCCGTGAACGGGCGCAGTACGAGCCGGTCGGTCTCCAGGAAGGTGCGCATGCGGCGATCCTCGCCGTACGCGGCCTGGTCCCGCCACCGGATATGCGCGGGGCCCCCTCCCCCGGCGGCCGGGCCCGTCGGACGGTCAGCCCGTGGAGGCTGCTCGGCCGGACGCGGGAGCGCCCCCCTCATCGGAGAGGGGGGCGGTGAGGTTCGGACCACGGGGACGGGGCGGAGCCCCGAAAGGCCCCGCCCCGCAACGCCCGTACGGCCGCTGAGACCTACGCGGCGCGGCGCCCCCGCGCCGGGGCACCGGAGCGACCCGCGCCGGAGCGCCCGGTGCCCCGGGACTCGCCACCGGAACGCGCGGCTCCGCCCGAACGGGCGCCGCCGGAACGCCCCGCGCCACCGCTCTGCGCGCCACCGGACGCGCCGCCGGCCGCGCCGGCCGCACCGGAACCGGCCCCACGCCGTCCCCGGCCCCGGCTTCCGGAGCGCACCGCTCCCCCGCCGGAGCCCGAACCGGCCGAACCGGCCGACCGGGTGCGCTGCTTGGGCGGCGTCGGCTGCGGGACCTCGATCACGATCGCGACGCCCGAAGGCTCACGCGCCCCCGTGATCCGGCTCAGCTCCACGTCGCTGGAGGTGACCCGCGTGGTGCGGGGCGCGATGCCCGCGTCCTGCATCAGCCGGGTCATCTCCCGCTTCTCCTCGGGCAGCACCAGCGTGACGACGCTGCCGGACTCCCCGGCGCGCGCCGTGCGCCCGCCGCGGTGGAGGTAGTCCTTGTGGTCGGTGGGCGGGTCCACGTTGACGACCAGGTCGAGGTCGTCGACGTGGATGCCGCGGGCCGCGACGTTCGTCGCGACGAGCGCGGTGACCTGGCCGTTCTTGAACTGGTCCAGGGTCCGGTTGCGCTGCGGCTGGGAACGCCCGCCGTGCAGGGCGGCCGCCCGTACACCGCTGGCGAGCAGCCGCTTGGCGAAGCGGTCGGCGGCGCGCTTGGTGTCGACGAACATGATCACGCGGCCCTCGCGGGCGGCGATCTTGGTGGCGACGGCCTTCTTGTCCGTCTCGTCCAGGACGTGGAGCACGTGGTGCTCCATGGTGGTGACCGCACCGGCGGACGGGTCGACGGAGTGGACGACCGGGTCGGTGAGGAACATCTTGACGAGGCGGTCGATGTTCTTGTCCAGGGTCGCGGAGAACAGCATCCGCTGTCCGTCCGCCTCGACCTGCTTGAGCAGGGCGACGACCTGCGGCATGAAGCCCATGTCGGCCATCTGGTCGGCCTCGTCGAGGACGGTGATGGAGACCTCGTCCAGCCGGCAGTCGCCGCGCTCGATGAGGTCCTTGAGCCGGCCGGGGGTGGCGACGAGCACTTCGGCGCCGCGCCGCAGGGTGGCGGACTGCTTGGTGATCGACATGCCGCCGACGACGGTGGCCATCCGCAGGTTCACGGCGGTCGCGTACGGGGTCAGCGCGTCGGTGACCTGCTGGGCCAGCTCACGGGTGGGGACGAGGACCATGGCCAGCGGGGCGCGCGGCTCGCTGCGGCGCCCGGCGGTGCGGGCCAGCAGGGCCAGGCCGAAGGCGAGGGTCTTGCCCGAGCCGGTGCGGCCGCGGCCGAGGATGTCCCGGCCGGCCAGCGAGTTCGGCAGGGTCGCGCCCTGGATCGGGAACGGCTCGGTGACGCCCTGCGCGGCGAGGGTCTTCAGCAGCGCGGCGGGCATGTCGAGGTCGGCGAAGGCCTCGACGGCGGGCAGTGCGGGGGTCACCGTCTCCGGCAGGGCGAACTCACCCTGCGGCGGGGTGGCGCGGCGGCGGGCCGGAGCCTTCCCACGGGCGGCGCCGCCCCGGGGGCTGGACGCTGCCTGCGCGGTCGCGCCCTGGCCGCGGCCACGGGCCGGGCGTGAGCGGGGGGTGCGGTCCTGGCGTTCGAAGCGGGTCATACGGAATTGCCCTCCTGGGGGATTCCTGGGCAACTGCGGATTCGGATCACTGCCGATGTGCTTGTCCTACCGCTTGTTGTGCGCCCCCAGGATGCGCGCACAAAGCGGGTTGTTGCTCGAACAGCACAAACCGGGGCCCGCACCTTCACGGTGCGGGCCCCGGTCAGAGAGGTACGCGTCGCGGCGATTAGGCCGGGACGATGTTCTCCGCCTGCGGGCCCTTCTGGCCCTGCGTGACGTCGAAGGAGACCTTCTGGCCCTCCTGGAGCTCACGGAAGCCCTGGGTGGCGATGTTGGAGTAGTGGGCGAAGACGTCGGCGCCGCCGCCGTCCTGCTCGATGAAGCCGAAGCCCTTTTCCGAGTTGAACCACTTCACGGTTCCAGTAGCCATGTCATTCTCCTAAATAGGTGCAGTGCCGAGAATCCGCACTTTACGGATTCCAAGTCGCCGCATTGAGCCCCATCCGGAGAAAGCCGGAAAACAATAATGCGCCTGAGGAAGCATTCCCGTCAGGCGCACATAAAGTTCATGGGTACCAAAACTGCAACGGGAACACCGTAGCACGTTCTTCCTGCCGGTGGTGGATCACTCCACGCCGTGTTCCGGGGTGCCGGACCAGGCCCTCGCGGACCTCTCCCGCCTCAGTCGGCCTCGACCGCCGGGGCGTCGTCGCCGGTGCGGCGGACCGTACGCAGCGGCTGCCCCGGGCGCCAGGACCGGATGACCAGGGCGTCGCCGTCCAGCCCGGTGCGGACCACCTCGGTCAGCTCCGCCCGGAAGAGGTGGAAGGGCTCCGGCGGGCTCGCCTCCTCGATGAAGCGGGCGATGACGGCCGGGTCGGTGATCTCCACGGCCCGGCCGCTGACGCGGACGTCGCCGTCGCTCAGGTCGGCGTCGGGCCCCGGGTTGGCCTGGAGCGCGAAGCGCGGGTCGCGCCGCAGGTCCAGGGCCTTGCGGGAGTTCGGCATCATGCCGAGCAGCAGCTCGCCGAAGCGGAAGTCGGCCTCCAGGCCGGTGACCCGGGGCGAGCCGTCCTTCCGCAGGGTGGCGAGGACGTGGTGCTTGTAGAGCTGGAAGCGCCGGCGCGCGGTGTCGGCGAAGACGGGTTCGGCGGCGGCGAAGCCGTCCCAGGAGACAGGTGCGGCAGCGGGGTCGGTGAAGGTCATGGCGGCCATCGAACACCCGATACCCGACACCTTCTGTCCGGTATCGCCGAGCGTCCTGGACGCTCACACGTCCGAGAGCGTGATCACCACCGCCTGGCCCATCGTCCGCAGCACCCCCGGCGACCCGCCCTCGGCGAGCACCGCGTCGTAGCGGTCGAGCCGGACGCCGGTGGAGTCGAGCACGGCCCCGTCGTCCAGGGAGAGGGCGATCACCACGCCGCCCGGGGGTGCCGTCAGCCGTACGGTGCCGCAGACCACGGCCGTCTCCGCCCGCGTACGCCCCCTGCGGTACATGACGTTGAGGTTGACGACGGGCCCGCCCAGCAGGAACCCCTCGGTGGGCCGGTCGCCGGGGAAGTCGTGCGGCCACAGCGGCTCGTCGACGATGTGGTGCTCGCCGCCGACGACGAGGTCCATGCCCGCGCCCTCGACCACGGTCAGGGTGCGGTCCACCCCGGGGAAGACGGAGAACGGCCCGTCGGCGGTGACGTCGGCGACGCTGACCCGCCAGTCGAACGCGTCGGCTCCGCCGGGCCCTGCGGCGACCTCCCGGGTGAGCCCGGCGCCGTTCCTCCAGGGGACGGGCGCGCGGTCGGCGGCGCGCAGGACGTGTGCGGGCGCGGAGCCGGTCACCGGACGATCCCCTGGGCCTCGGCGGCGGCCAGCCAGTGCGGGAACTCGCCGACCAGCCGGTCGTACAGTTCGGCGTCCGGGACCTTCCGGGGGTCGAGGCCGGCGTGGAAGTAGCCGGCGTTGTCGACGGGCCGCTTGGCGGGGACGGCCAGTTCGTCGAGCTTGCGCAGGAAGTCGAACTGGGTGCTGCGGGTGTCGCCGAAGCCGATGAACTGCCAGAACAGCGGCAGCCGGGCGGCCTTGCAGACGAAGCGCTCGGCCGCGAGCTTGCTGGTGGGCCCGCCGTCCGTCTGGAACACCACCAGGGCCGGGTCGGTGGAGCCGCTCTCCTGGTAGTGGTCGATGACCGCGTCCATGGCGACGTGATAGTTCGTCCGGCCCATGTGCCCCAGGTTCGCCACGATCTTGTCGATCATCCCGTGGTGCCTGCTCAGAGCGATCTCCGCGTACCCGTCGATGTCGGTGGAGAAGAACACCACGGGTACGCGCCCGTCGTCGTCGAGGTGGGCCGACAGACCCAGCACCCGGTCGGCCAGCGCCTGGACGCTGCCGTCCTTGTAGTAGTCCCTCATCGAGCCGGAGTAGTCGAGCACGAGGTAGACGGCCGCCCGCCGGCCCCCGAGTCCGTGCTTCTCCAGCGAGACACCGGCGCTCTTGTAGAGGCTGACGAGGCCGGGAGCCGTCTCCTGGACCTTGGTCAGGCTGATGGCCGGGCCGGTGGCAACCGTCGTGTTCACGCCGTGCATGGCGCCCCCCTTGTACGGTCCGTGCCGCACGGACCCAGGTCCGTGCTCTGCGGAGCTAGAGCCTAGGCCACGGCGGTGGACCCGGCCCCGCGATCCCCCGTACCGGTTCGCTATCTTGATCGCCGCCGCCCACACCGGCCCCGCAACGCACTCCCCCAGTGAAGGAGCCGGTCATGGAGGCCGCCGCCACCACGTGTTACCGCCATCCGTCGTACGAGACGTATGTCCGCTGCACCCGTTGCGAGCGTGCCATCTGCCCGGACTGCATGCGTGAGGCCGCCGTCGGCCACCACTGCGTGGAGTGCGTGAAGGAGGGGCGGCGCTCGGTGCGGCGGGCCCGGACCGTGTTCGGCGGGGCGGTGTCCGGGGCGACGGCGCCGGTGGTGACGTACGTCCTGATGGCGCTGAACATCCTGGCCTACCTCGTCGAGGTGGTCCGGCCCGAGATCGTGGACCGGTTCGCCGTGCTGGGTGCCGCGCTCACCGGGCCGGACGGGGAGCGCTACTACTACCGGGGCGACACCTTCCCCGGGTACGAGCTGACGGGGATCGCGGACGGCGAGTGGTACCGGCTGGTGACGGGGGCCTTCCTGCATCTGCCGCCGGACGCCTCGTTCGGGGTGATGCACCTGCTGTTCAACATGTTCGCGCTGTGGAACATCGGCCGGGTGGTGGAGGGGCAGCTCGGCCGGGCCCGCTACCTGGCGCTGTATCTGCTGGCGGCGGTGGGCGGTTCCGTCGTGGTGTATCTGCTGGCCCCGGACACCTCCACCGTGGGCGCCTCCGGTGCGGTCTTCGGGCTGGCCGCCTCGTACTGGGTGATCAACCGGCGGCTCGGCCGTGACATGGCGGCGGTCAACCGGTTCATGGCGGGCTTCCTGCTCTGGATGGTGCTCTCGGCGCTGTTCACCTCCTGGCAGGGGCACCTGGGCGGGCTGCTGACCGGGGCGCTGGTGACGTACGGGCTCGCCTACGCGCCGGCGAGGCTGCGGACCTGGCCGGTGCAGCTGGCGGGCGGAGTGGTGGTGCTGGGGGTGTTCGCCGTGGCGGTGGCGGTGAAGACGTCGGCGCTGACCGGCTCGGACGCCTGGATGAGCGGCTGAGCCCCCGGCGCCTGCCCCCGGCCCGGCCCGTTCCCGGCCTGTCTGTCCCCGGCCCGACCCGGCCCCGGACGCGCCACGGCGCCCGCTGGTGTCCGGTCGGGGACAGGCAGGCGCCGCGTTCAGTTCCGCACGCCGTTGTACGGGACGTATCAGGGGGGCTCCCCCGGGCCGCGTGGCCCAGGGGGAACCCGGGTGGTGCTCAGACCAGCAGGGACCGGTCCGTCGGGCGGATCGGGGCCGGCAGTGCGCTGGTCCCGGTCAGGTAGCGGTCCACTCCGCGGGCGGCGGAGCGGCCCTCGGCGATGGCCCAGACGATCAGCGACTGGCCGCGTCCCGCGTCTCCGGCGACATAGACGCCGTCGACGTTGGTCGCGTAGTGCTCGTCGCGGGCGACGTTGCCGCGCTGGTCGAGCTCCAGGCCGAACTGCTGGACCAGACCGTTGGACTGGTCGGTTCCGGTGAAGCCCATGGCGAGGGTGACGAGCTGCGCGGGGATGCGCCGCTCCGTGCCGGGCTTCTGCTCCAGCTTACCGCCCTTGAACTCCACCTCGACCAGGTGGAGGGCCGCGACGTTCCCGTTCTCGTCGCCCTCGAAGTGGGTGGTGGAGACGGAGTAGACCCGCTCGCCGCCCTCCTCGTGCGCGGAGGTGACCTTGTAGAGCATCGGGAAGGTCGGCCACGGCTGGCCGGGGTTCCGCTCCTCGCCCGGCTTCGGCATGATCTCCAGCTGGGTGACGGAGGCCGCGCCCTGGCGGTGGGCGGTGCCCACGCAGTCGGCGCCGGTGTCGCCGCCGCCGATGACGACGACGTCCTTGCCGCCGGCGTGGATCGGGGCGACCGTCAGGTCGCCCTCCTGCACCTTGTTGGCGAGCGGCAGGTACTCCATCGCGAAGTGGATGCCGCCCAGCTCACGGCCGGGGACCGGCAGGTCGCGGGAGACGGTGGCACCGGCGGCGATGACGACCGCGTCGTAGCGGCGGCGGAGCTTGGCGGCGTCGATGTCCTTGCCGATCTCCACCTCCGTGCGGAACTTGGTGCCTTCCAGGCGCATCTGCTCGATGCGGCGGTTGATGTGCGACTTCTCCATCTTGAACTCGGGGATGCCGTAGCGCAGCAGGCCCCCGATGCGGTCCGCGCGCTCGTAGACGGCGACGGTGTGGCCGGCCCGGGTCAGCTGCTGGGCGGCGGCGAGTCCCGCCGGGCCGGAGCCGATGACCGCGACGGTCTTGCCGGAGAGGCGCTCGGGCGGCTGCGGGGTGACGTCGCCGCTGTCCCACGCCTTGTCGATGATGGAGACCTCGACGTTCTTGATGGTGACGGCCGGCTGGTTGATGCCGAGCACGCACGCCGACTCGCAGGGGGCCGGGCAGAGCCGCCCGGTGAACTCCGGGAAGTTGTTCGTGGCGTGCAGCCGCTCGGAGGCGGCGGTCCAGTCCTCGCGGTAGGCGTAGTCGTTCCACTCGGGGATGAGGTTTCCGAGCGGGCAGCCGTTGTGGCAGAACGGGATGCCGCAGTCCATGCAGCGGCCGGCCTGCTTGCTGATGATCGGGAGCAGCGAGCCCGGAACGTAGACCTCGTTCCAGTCCTTGACGCGCTCGGCCACGGTGCGGGTCTGGGCGACCTCGCGTCCGGTGGTCAGGAAGCCCTTGGGGTCAGCCATTGGTCGCCGCCTCCATCATCTTCTCGGTGGTCTCCTGCTCGGAGAGACCGGCGAGCTCAGCGGCGTCCTTGGCGGCGAGCACTGCCTTGTACGTGGACGGGATGATCTTGCTGAAGCGGGCCACGGCGGTGTCCCACTCGGCGAGGAGCTTCTCGGCGACGGTGGAGCCGGTCTCCTCATGGTGGCGGCGCACGACGTCGTGCAGCCACTGCCGGTCGGTCTCGGTGAGCTGCTCGATCGCGCCGAGGTTGCCCACGTTGACGTGGTCGCGGTTGAGGTCGATGACGTACGCGATGCCGCCCGACATGCCGGCCGCGAAGTTCCGGCCGGTCTCGCCGAGGACGACGGCGTGGCCGCCGGTCATGTACTCGCAGCCGTGGTCGCCCACGCCCTCGGAGACGACGGTCGCGCCGGAGTTGCGGACGCAGAAGCGTTCGCCGGTGCGGCCGCGCAGGAACAGCTCGCCGCCGGTCGCTCCGTAGCCGATGGTGTTGCCGGCGATGGTGCTGTACTCGGCGAGGTGGTCGGCGCCGCGGTCGGGGCGGACGACGACGCGGCCGCCGGAGAGGCCCTTGCCGACGTAGTCGTTGGCGTCGCCCTCCAGGCGCAGGGTGACCCCGCGCGGGAGGAAGGCGCCGAAGGACTGGCCGGCCGAGCCGGTGAAGGTGATGTCGATGGTGTTCTCGGGCAGGCCCGCACCACCGAACTTCTTGGTCACCTCGTGGCCGAGCATGGTGCCGACCGTGCGGTTGATGTTGCGGATGGCGACCTGGGCCCGGACCGGCTGGGCGGCCTCGGGGGTGGCGGCGCCGAGCGCGTCGGCGGCCAGCTTGATCAGCTGGTTGTCGAGCGCCTTCGTCAGGCCGTGGTCCTGCTCGACGATCCGGTGGCGGACCGCGCCCTCGGGCAGCTCGGGCACGTGGAAGAGCGGGGCGAGGTCCAGGCCCTGCGCCTTCCAGTGGGTGACGGCCCGGTCCTTGTCGAGGATCTCGGCGTGGCCGACGGCCTCCTCGATGGTGCGGAAGCCCAGCTCGGCGAGGATCTCGCGGACCTCTTCGGCGATGAACTCGAAGAAGTTGACGACGTACTCGGCCTTGCCGGAGAACCGGTCGCGGAGCACCGGGTTCTGGGTGGCGATGCCGACCGGGCAGGTGTCCAGGTGGCAGACGCGCATCATGACGCAGCCGGAGACGACGAGCGGCGCGGTCGCGAAACCGAACTCCTCGGCGCCCAGCAGTGCGGCGATGACGACGTCGCGGCCGGTCTTGAGCTGGCCGTCGGTCTGGACGACGATGCGGTCGCGCAGGCCGTTGAGCAGCAGCGTCTGCTGGGTCTCGGCGAGGCCCAGCTCCCAGGGGCCGCCCGCGTGCTTGAGGGAGGTGAGCGGGGAGGCGCCCGTTCCGCCGTCGTGGCCGGAGATGAGGACGACGTCCGCGTGCGCCTTGGAGACACCGGCGGCGACCGTGCCGACGCCGACCTCGGAGACCAGCTTCACGTGGATGCGGGCCTGCGGGTTGGCGTTCTTGAGGTCGTGGATCAGCTGGGCGAGGTCTTCGATGGAGTAGATGTCGTGGTGCGGCGGCGGCGAGATGAGGCCGACGCCGGGGGTGGAGTGCCGGGTCTTGGCGACCCACGGGTAGACCTTGTGGCCGGGCAGCTGGCCGCCCTCGCCGGGCTTGGCGCCCTGGGCCATCTTGATCTGGATGTCGTCCGCGTTGACCAGGTACTCGCTGGTCACACCGAAGCGGCCGGAGGCGACCTGCTTGATGGAGGAGCGGCGCGCCGGGTCGTAGAGGCGGTCGGGGTCCTCGCCGCCCTCACCGGTGTTGGACTTGCCGCCGAGCTGGTTCATCGCGATGGCGAGCGTCTCGTGCGCCTCGCGGGAGATGGAGCCGTACGACATGGCGCCGGTGGAGAACCGCTTGACGATCTCGGAGGCGGGCTCGACCTCGTCGATGGGGATCGGGGCCCGGCCGGAGGTGAAGCCGAAGAGGCCGCGGAGCGTCATCAGCCGCTCGGACTGCTCGTTCACCCGGTCCGTGTACTGCTTGAAGATGTCGTAGCGCCGGTTGCGGGTGGCGTGCTGGAGGCGGAAGACCGTCTCCGGGTCGAACAGGTGCGGCTCGCCCTCGCGGCGCCACTGGTACTCGCCGCCGATCTCCAGCGCGCGGTGGGAGGCCGGGATGCCGGAGGCGGGGTACGCCATGGTGTGCCGGGCGGCGACCTCCTCGGCGACGACGTCCAGGCCGGCGCCGCCGATCTTGGTGGCGGTGCCGTTGAAGTACGTCGCGACGAACTCCTCGTCCAGGCCGACGGCCTCGAAGACCTGGGCGCCGCGGTAGGAGGCGACGGTGGAGATGCCCATCTTGGACATGACCTTCAGGACGCCCTTGCCCAGCGCGTAGATCAGGTTCCGGATGGCCTGCTCGGCCTCGATGCCCTCGATGAACGTGCCGGCGCGGACCAGGTCCTCGACGGACTCCATGGCGAGGTACGGGTTGACCGCGGCGGCGCCGTAACCGATGAGCAGGGCGACGTGGTGGACCTCGCGGACGTCCCCGGCCTCGACCAGCAGGCCCACCTGGGTGCGCTGCTTGGTGCGGATGAGGTGGTGGTGGACGGCGGAGGTGAGCAGCAGCGAGGGGATCGGGGCGTGCTCGGCGTCGGAGTGCCGGTCGGAGAGGACGATGAGGCGGGCGCCGTCCTCGATGGCGGCGTCGACCTCGGCGCAGATCTCCTCGATCCGGGCGGCCAGGGCCTCGCCGCCGCCGCCGACCCGGTAGAGGCCGGCGAGGGTGGCGGCCTTCATGCCCGGCATGTCGCCGTCGGCGTTGATGTGTATCAGCTTGGCCAGCTCGTCGTTGTCGATCACCGGGAACGGCAGCGTGACGCTGCGGCAGGCCGCGGCGGTCGGCTCCAGGATGTTGCCCTGGGGGCCGAGCGAGGAGCGCAGCGAGGTGACCAGTTCCTCGCGGATGGCGTCCAGCGGCGGGTTGGTGACCTGGGCGAAGAGCTGGGTGAAGTAGTCGAAGAGCAGCCGGGGGCGCTCGGAGAGCGCGGCGATCGGCGAGTCGGTGCCCATGGAGCCGAGCGGCTCACCGGCGGTACGGGCCATCGGCGCGAGGATGACGCGGAGCTCTTCCTCGGTGTAGCCGAAGGTCTGCTGGCGGCGGGTGACCGAGGCGTGGGTGTGCACGATGTGCTCGCGCTCGGGCAGGTCGCTCAGCTCGATCTCGCCGGTCCGCAGCCACTCCTGGTACGGCTGCTCGGCGGCGAGGGACGCCTTGATCTCGTCGTCCTCGATGATGCGGTGCTCGGCGGTGTCGACGAGGAACATCTTGCCGGGCTGGAGGCGGCCCTTGCGGACGACCTTCGCCGGGTCGATGTCCAGGACGCCGACCTCGGAGGAGAGGACGACGAGGCCGTCGTCGGTGACCCAGTAGCGGCCGGGGCGCAGACCGTTGCGGTCGAGGACCGCGCCGACCTGGACGCCGTCGGTGAAGGTGACGCAGGCCGGGCCGTCCCAGGGCTCCATCATCGTGGCGTGGTACTGGTAGAACGCGCGCCGGGCCGGGTCCATGGAGTTCATCGACTCGGGGCTCTCCCACGCCTCGGGGACCATCATCAGCACCGAGTGCGGCAGCGAGCGTCCGCCGAGGTGGAGCAGCTCCAGGACCTCGTCGAAGGAGGCCGAGTCGGAGGCGTCCGGGGTGCAGACGGGGAAGATCCGGTCGAGCTGCGCCTGCCCGAAGAGGGAGGAGGCGAGCTGGGACTCGCGGGCCTTCATCCAGTTGCGGTTGCCCTTGACCGTGTTGATCTCGCCGTTGTGCGCGACGAAGCGGTACGGGTGGGCCAGCGGCCAGCTCGGGAAGGTGTTGGTCGAGAAGCGGGAGTGGACCAGTGCGACCGTGGAGGCGAAGCGGCGGTCGGAGAGGTCGGGGAAGAACGGCTCCAGCTGCCCGGTGGTGAGCATGCCCTTGTAGACGATGGTGCGGGCGGAGAGCGAGGGGAAGTACACCCCGGCCTCACGCTCGGCACGCTTGCGCAGGACGAACGCCTTGCGGTCCAGGACGATGCCGGTGGACTCGCCGTCGGCGACGAAGACCTGGCGGAAGGTGGGCATGGTGGCGCGGGCGCCGTTGCCGAGGAGTGCGGGGGCGACCGGGACCTCACGCCAGCCGAGGACGGTGAGGCCCTCCTGCGCGGCGATCTCCTCGATCGCCGTGACGGCCTCGGTGGAGCCGTCGGCGGGGAGGAAGGCGATGCCCACGGCGTAGGCGCCGGGCTCGGGGAGGTCGAAAGGGGTCTCGTCCCGGAGAAAGTCGTCGGGGACCTGGCACAGGATGCCGGCGCCGTCGCCGGAGTCGGGCTCCGAACCGGTGGCGCCGCGGTGTTCGAGGTTGCGCAGAACGGTCAGCGCCTGCTCGACCAGCTCATGGCTGGCCACACCGGTCAGAGTGGCCACGAACCCGACGCCACAGGCGTCGTGCTCGTTACGGGGGTCGTACATCCCCTGCTGGGCGGGGCGACCGTCCATGGGCGACCAGGCGTCGATACGCATCGGCTCTCCCGTCGTCGTCGTGGCATATGCAGTGCCGAGGGACGACGTTGGCCCTCTGCGAAATTTGGTGCAGGCTACATGATGGGGCGCTTCTCAAGAAGCGGAAGTCTTGTTCCAACATACGGACACCATGGCGGCCGGACGACTGGGGGACCAGAGATGTCCGGTGGACCAGGAGGTGGGTCACTGTCGGAACGATCGGCGCCCGGGACCCGCAGAGAACAGGCGTCGTTGCCTGCGGTGCCTACGGCTCATGCCCGGCGGCGGAGGAATTGAAACCACCGGAGTTATGGCTACTTATGTGCAGACCTGCATAGCAACGCATTTTACGGCGACGGGGCCCGTCCCGCCCAGAGGCCGGTGCCAAGACGTACGTCACACGGGCCGCCGCCCGGTTGAGCCGTTCGGGCGGCGCCGGTACACCCGTTCGTCACCCGACGGCCACGCCGAACAGGGTGCCGAGCCCGTACGTCAGCGCCGCCGCCGCGCCACCGAGGGCGAGCTGGCGCAGCCCGCTGAACCACCAGCTGCGGGCCGTCACCCGGGCCACCACCGCACCGCAGCCGAAGAGGCCGAGCAGCGCGAGGAGCACCGAGGGCCACAGCCCGCTCGCGCCCAGGAGGTAGGGCAGGACGGGCAGCAGGGCGCCGAGCGCGAAGGCGCCGAAGGAGGAGGCGGCGGCCACGAGCGGGGAGGGCAGGTCGTTCGGGTCGATGCCGAGCTCCTCGCGGGCGTGGATCTCCAGCGCCTGTTCCGGGTCGCGCGAGAGCTGCCGGGCCACCTCGCCGGCCAGCGGGGCGTCCACGCCCCGGGCCTCGTAGAGCGCGGCGAGTTCGGCCATCTCGTCCTGGGGGTACTGGCGCAGCTGCCGGCGTTCGACGGCCAGCTCGGCCTCGACCAGCTCGCGCTGCGAGGCGACGGAGGTGTACTCGCCGGCCGCCATGGAGAACGCACCGGCGGCCAGGCCCGCGAGACCCGTGATCACGATGGTCTGCTGGGAGACCGCGCCGCCCGCGACACCGGTCATCAGGGCGAGGTTGGAGACCAGACCGTCCATGGCGCCGAAGACGGCGGGGCGCAGCCAGCCGCCGTTCACGTCCCGGTGGGTGTGGTTGTCCCGGTGCGCCTGGTGCAGGACTGCGTCGGTCTCGATGATGGCCACGGTCGGTGTCTCCCCTTGCCCCCTGGCGGGCTGTCACCCCCGCCGAGCCGGTATCTGTACAACTTTCGACAAAGTCCAAAGTACGCCGGACGGGCGACCTCCGCCAGCAAGGCAGGCCTGGCTTACCACCCCCTCTGACCTGCGAAGAAAGGCCAGCCTCAGCTTTCCTGGTCGTCATCCGACCAGTCCCTTTCCGGGCCCTTTCCGCCTCCGACCGCCCGCCGCGTGGCACAGATGTGGACAGGGCCCGTGAACGGCTCCGGACCCGGATGCGCGCTCGGACGCGGAGACCGGGCTCGGAGTCGGATGCGCGATCGGGCTCGGAGACCGGGCTCGGGATCGGATGCGCCCTCGGGCTCGGAGACCGGACCGAGATCGGGCTCGCGATCGGAGTCGGGCCGGAGACCGGGGCCGGAGACCGGACTCGCCGGACGAGCGAAGGGCGACGCGATGGACACGGCCGTCGGCAACAAGGACCGGGCCAGGGGTGCGCTGCTGGGGCTGGCGGTCGGGGACGCGCTCGGCGCCCCGGCGGAGAACCTGCGGCCCTCGGAGATCCGCCGCCGCTGGGGGCGGATCGAGGGGTTCGTGAGCGAGGACCCGGCGGGGACGGACGACACGGAGTACGCGATCTTCTCCGGGCTGCTGCTGGCCCGGCACGGCTCCGCGCTCACCGTCTCCCACGTGGAGCGGGCCTGGCACCACTGGATCGCCGACCTGGACGAGGGGCCGTTCCGGGGCGCCGGCTTCAGTGAGCGCGGGACCCTGGAGAACCTGCGCCGGGGCCTCGCCGCGCCGATCTCGGCCCAGCACCGGCACGCCTGGAGCGACGGCCTCGCGATGCGCGCGGCCCCCTTCGGGGTGTTCGCGGCCGGGCGCCCCGCGGAGGCGGCCCGGCTGGTGGCGGTGGACGGCCGGGTGAGCCACGAGGGCGAGGGGATCTACGGGGGCCAGGCGGTGGCGGCCGGGGTGGCGGCCGCGATGGCCGGCGCGGGTCTCGCCTCGGTGATCGCCGCCGCGCTGTCGGTGGTCCCGATGGACTCCTGGACGGCCCGCTCGCTGCGCCGTGCGGTGGCGGCGGCCCAGCGCCCGTACCCGGACCGGCTCACGATGGAGCGGGCGGTGCGTTCGGCGGTGGTGATCGGCGGCTACCCGTGGACGGACCTCGCGCCGGAGGCGGTGGGCCTGGCGTTCGGGGCGTTCACGGCGGCGCGCGGTGACTTCCGTACGGCGGTGCTGACGGCCGTGAACATGGGGCGCGACGCGGATACGACGGCGGCGGTGGCGGGGGCCCTGGCCGGGGCGCTGCACGGGGTGGGCGCGATCCCGCCGGAGTGGGCGGCGGCGATCGGGCCGGTCCGGGGCAGCTGTCTGCCCTCGATGCGGGGCCACCACGTGCTGGACATCGCGGACCTGCTGACGCCGGAAGGCCCGGGGGACCCGACAGACCCGGCAGGCCCGAGGGACCCGGAAGGCCGAGGGGCCCCAGAGGGCCCGGGAGACCCGGAAGGCCGAGGGGCCCCAGGCGGCCCGGAGGGGGCTGAGCGGCCGGAGGGCTTGGACGGCGCCAGGGCCGCCCAGGGGCTGGGCGGCGGGCGCGCGCCTTCCGTCGTACGGGACATGGCGTCCGTGGCCGCGCCCTTCGACCCCGTACGGGAGACCCGGCGATGACCACCGCACGCGCAACGGCCACGGAAGCCCCGGCCACGACCACCACACACCCGGCGACCACAGAAACCCCAGCCACGACGACTGCGCGCGAGGCGGCCGACGCGCCCGGGGCCGCCGCCGGTCCCTCCCGGCGCGTCCGGATCGAGGGCCTGCTGCTCGGTCTGGCCTCGGGGGACGCCGCCGGGTGGCCGGCGGCCCGGCACCGGGCGGTCCGGATGCCCGAGTGGACCCGGCGGCTCACCCGGGAACTGGACACGTTCGCCGAGCAGAACGCCACCACCACGCTCCCCGTGCCCATCGCGCTCAACCAGCCGCCCGAGCCGTTGCGGCTCGGGCCGTCCGACGACGCGGAGTGGGCCGCGTTCTCCGCCCGTACGGTGCTGGCGGCGGCCGACGACGCCGACGGCCTCTCCCCCGGCCACCGGATGCGGGACGCGGTGGACCGGGCCTGGAACGCCCTGGCCGCCACCGTCGCCGAGGCCGGCGCCCGAGCCCCCGAGGTGGAGGCGGCGGTGCTCCCGCTGCGCGCCCGGATCTCGGTACGGGCGGGGCTCGGGAACCTGGCCGCCGGGCTGCGGCCGCCCGCCACCGGGCACGACAACCCGCACTACTTCGACGACGCCGCCTGCGTACGGGCGGTCGTACTCGCCGTGGTCCACCCGGGCGACCCGAAGGAGGCGGCGGCGCTCGCGGAGTTCGACGCCCGCTACACCCAGGACGGCGACGGGGTGCACGGGGCGCGGGCCATGGCCGCCGCCATCGCGGTGGCGTTGGACGGGGCGGACGTGGACACCGTGGTGAACGCGGCCCTCGCCCAGCTCCCCGAGGGAACCGAGATCGCCCGCAACGCCGCCCACGCCGTCCGCCTGGCCCGGGAGTTCGCGGACGAGCCCGCCGGGGCGTTCGCCCTGGTCCCGGTCCTGGAGCACCAGATCGTGGACCACGTCTACAGCTACGGGATCGCGGCGGCCGAGACCGTACCCGTCGCCCTCGCGCTGACCACCGCCGCCCGGGGCGAGATCGCCCAGGCGATCCCGGCCGCCGCCTGCCTCTCCCGGGTCGCGGACTCCGCGCCCGCGCTGGCCGGGGCGCTGACCGGGGCGATCGGCTCGGTCAGCGCCGTACCGGCGGGCTGGCGCGAGGCGTGCCGGACGCTCGCGGGGTGTGCGCTGCCCCGGCTCGCCGGCACGGACCTGGTCGAACTCGCCGGGCTGCTGGCAGCCACGGAACCGGCCGCCCCGGGTGGACAATTCCGACATGACACCCACAACGGCCACACCGGTCACGGAACCCGCCCCCGCACCCGCCTCCTCGACGGCACGGCCCGGACTCGATGAACGCATCGGCCGGGCCCTCGTCGGCGCCGCCGTCGGGGACGCGCTCGGCGGGCCGGTCGAGGGCTGGACCCCCGAGCAGATCGCCGAGCGCCACGGCGGCCGGGTGACCGGGATCGTCGGCCCCTGGCACGGCGAGAACTGGCGCACCGCGCGCCCCATCGCCCCGTACCACAAGGGCGACGGGCACGTCACCGACGACACCCTGATGACCCACGCCCTGGTCCGGGTCTACGACCGCGTCCGTGACCACCTCGACGCGTACGCCGTCGCCGACCACCTCGTACCGGATCTGCTCTCACCCCGCTGGATCCCGGAGCTGGAGGCCGAGGCGCTGCCGCTCCAGCGGATCTTCCTGGCGGAGAAGTGGCTCGTGGCCCGGCTGCACTACGGGCACGCCGACCCGCGCGAGGCCGGTGCGGGCAACATCGTCAACTGCGGGGCCGCGATGTACATGGCCCCGGTCGGCCTGGTCAACGCCGCCCACCCGGAGGCCGCGTACGCCGAGGCGCTGGAGATCGCCGCGCCCCACCAGTCCTCCTACGGGCGGGAGGCCGCCGGGATCTTCGCCGCCGCCGTGGCCGCCGCGTGCCGCCCGGGGGCGACGCCCGACGCGGTGGTCGACACCGCTCTCGCCCTCGCCAAGGACGGCACCCGGTCCGCCATCGAGGCCGTCTGCGAAGTCGCCGCGCACCACGACGAGTTCGAGTCCGCGCTCGCCCCGCTGCGGGCGGCCGTCGAACCGTTCGACACGGTCGGCCCCGACTACCGCTGCCCCTCGCTCGGCGCCCGCCGCCCCTCCCGGCTGCACGCCATCGAGGAACTGCCCATCGCCCTGGGCATGTTGCTGGTCGGCGGCGGCGACTACCGGCGTACGGTGCTCGGTTCGGTCAACTACGGGCGGGACTGCGACTCCATCGCCACGATGAGCGGCGCCCTCGCGGGGGCGCTCGGCGCCGAGGTCCCCGCCGACTGGGCGGCGACGGTCGCTCGGGCGAGCCGGCTGGACCTGCACGCCCCGGCCCGGATGCTGGCACGGGTGGCCCGGGAGGTCTTCGCCCGGGATCTGGAGCGGCGCCGGTCCCACGAAGAGGCGTTCGCGGCGCTGGCCGGTGCGCGGTGAGCGTCCGGCTGACCTGGGTGCAGCCCGAGGATCTGATCGGGCACGAGCTGCGGCAGGCCGCGCAGGACGGCCGGGACGCCCGGGAGATCGAGGAGCGGTGGTACGCGGCCGGGGGCGGACCCGCCCCGGACCGCGCGGGCGCCTCCGAGCCACCGGCTCCGCCGCGCCTGCGCGCGCTGGCCGGGCGGCTCCTCGACGAACTCGCCCTGCTGGAATCGCCGTTGGCCGCCGACGAGCCCACCGAGCTGGCGGAGATCCGGGCCGCCTGTCCGCAGTGGCCCGGCCCTCCCGAGGCGGCGCCCGTCGTCGGGCGGGCCCGGCTGCACGCGGCGTGGCTGGGCCGGGCGGCGGGCTGCCTGCTCGGGAAGCCGGTGGAGAAGCTGCCGCTGGCCGGCCTCCGCGCCCTGGCCCGTGCGGCCGGAAACTGGCCCCTGACCACCTGGTTCACCGAACGCGGGGTGCCGCCGGAACTCCTCGCCGCCCACCCCTGGAACCGCCGCTCGGCCCCCACGTCGCTCGCCGAGAACATCGACGGCATGCCGGAGGACGACGACCTCAACTACCCGCTCCTCACCCTGCTGCTGCTCCAACGCCACGGGCGCTCCTTCACCACCGCCGACCTGGCCCGGCTGTGGCTGGACGAACTCCCCGCCGGGCGCACCTTCACCGCCGAGCGCATCGCGTACGGCAATCTCCTCGCGGGCGTCGAACCCCCCGGGACCGCCCGCCTGCGCAACCCGTTCCGCGAGTGGATCGGGGCGCAGATCCGGGCCGACGTGCACGGCTGGACCCACCCCGGCGACCCGGCCGGGGCCGCCGCCCAGGCCCACCGCGACGCGGTCCTCACCCACACCGCCAACGGGGTCTACGGCGCGATGTTCACGGCGGCCGCCCTCGCGGTCGCGGCGGGCGGGGAGAGCGATGTGCACGGCTGCCTGGCCGCCGGGCTGCGGGTCGTGCCGCCGCACTCGCGGTACGCCGACGCGGTCCGGCTCGGCATCGAAACCGCGCGTACGGAAGGGGAGTTCGACGTGGTGGTGGACCGGCTGCACGCCGTGTACGACGGCACCCACCACTGGGTGCACGTACTGCCCAACGCCGCGCTGCTCGCCGCCGCCCTCACCCACGCCGACGGCGACTTCACCCGGTCGATCGGCCTCACGGTCTCCGGCGGCTGGGACACCGACTCGGGCGGGGCCACCGCCGGTTCGCTCGCCGGTCTGCTCGCGGGCTCCCCGGACGCCCTGCCCGAACACTGGACGGCCCCGCTGAAGAACCGCCTCGCCACCTCCGTACCCGGCTACGACCGGACCGGCTTCGACACCCTCGCCGCACTGACCCATCAGGAGGCTCTGCGCCCATGACCCGTATCGCGGTGCTCGGCAGCACCAACATGGACCTCGTCGCCTACACCGCCCGCGCCCCGGAACGCGGGGAGACCGTCACCGGGCGGGAGTTCCGGACGGTCCCCGGCGGCAAGGGCGCCAACCAGGCCGTCGCCGCCGCCCGCGCGGGCGGGGAGGTGACGATGATCGGCGCGGTCGGCGACGACGCGTACGGCGCACAACTGCGCGACGGCCTCGAACACTCCGGGGTCGACACCGACCTCCTGCACACCGCCGAGGGCCCCAGCGGCACCGCGCACATCGTGGTGGACGACTCCGGGGCCAACGCGATCGTGGTGATCCCCGGCGCCAACGGCACCGTCACCGCGCTCGGGCCCGGGGAGATCGCGGCCGTCGCCGCCGCCGACCTGCTGCTCATGCAGCTCGAACTCCCGCTCTCCGCCGTCCTGGAGGGCGCCCGCGCCGCCCGGTCCCAGGGCGTACGGACCATCCTCACCCCCTCCCCTGTACAGCCACTGCCCGATGAACTCCTGGACCACGTCGACCTGTTGATCCCCAACGAGCACGAGGCCGCCGAACTCTCCGGGCAGGGGGAGCCGCACGCGGCGGCGCAGATCCTGCTGCGGCAGGTGCCCGAGGTGATCATCACGCTCGGCGCGAAGGGGTCCCTGTACGCGGCCCGGGGCGGCGAACCGGTGCTGTTCGAGGCGCCGGGGGTGCGGGCCGTCGACACGACCGGGGCCGGGGACACCTTCGTCGGGGCGCTGGCGGTGGCGCTCGGGGAGGGGCGGCCGGTGGCCAAGGCGCTGGCCTTCGCCTCCTCGGCCGCCGCGCTCTGCGTGCAGAAGCCGGGCGCGACCACGTCCATGCCGTACCGGAGCGAGATCGAGGCCCAGTCCGTATGAGCACGACAGCAGGGCCCCTGACCGGGCTGAAGGTCATCGACCTCGCCACCCTCTTCGCCGGGCCGCTGGCCGCCACCATGCTCGGGGACTTCGGCGCCGATGTGATCAAGGTCGAGCACCCCCGTAAGCCGGACCCCTCACGCGGGCACGGGCCCGCCAAGGACGGTGTCGGCCTGTGGTGGAAGCTGCTCGGCCGCAACAAGCGCACCCTGACGCTGGATCTGTCCGCCCCGGGCGGCCGGGACGTTCTCCTCCAGCTGGCCGCCGAGACCGACGTGATCGTCGAGAACTTCCGGCCGGGGACCCTGGAGCGCTGGGGGCTGGGCCCCGAGGAACTGCACGCCGTCAACCCGCGCCTGGTGCTGGCCCGGGTCACCGGGTTCGGCCAGTTCGGGCCGTACGCGCACCGCCCCGGGTTCGGCACGCTGGCCGAGGCGATGAGCGGGTTCGCGGCGATCACCGGGGAGCCGGAGGGGCCGCCGACCCTGCCGCCGTTCGGGCTCGCCGACTCGATCGCGGCGCTGGCCACGGCGTACGCGGTGATGGCCGCGCTCGCCGGGCGGGAGAAGACAGGCCAGGGGCAGGTGGTGGACCTGGCGATCATCGAGCCGATCCTCACCGTGCTGGGGCCGCAGCCGCTCTGGTACGACCAGCTCGGCCACGTCCAGCCGCGCACCGGCAACCGCTCCCGCAACAACGCCCCGCGCAACACCTACCGCACCGCCGACGGCCACTGGGTCGCCGTCTCCACCTCCGCGCAGTCGGTGGCCGAGCGGGTGATGCGGCTGGTGGGCCGTCCGGAGCTGATCGAGGAGCCGTGGTTCGGCGCGGGCACCACCCGGGCCGAGCACACCGAGGAGCTGGACGAGGCGGTCGGCCACTGGATCTCCCGGCACAGCCGTCAGGAGGTGCTCGACGGCTTCGAGAAGGCCGAGGCGGCGGTGGCGCCGATCCATGACGTACGGGAGGTGATGGAGGACCCGCAGTACCGGGCGCTGGGCACCATCGCCGAGGTCGACGACCCGGAGCTGGGGCCGCTGCGGATGCAGAACGTCCTCTTCCGGCTCTCCGCGACCCCGGGCGCCATCCGCTGGGCGGGGCGCCCGCACGGCGCGGACACCGAGGAGATCCTGACCGGGCTCGGCCTCCCGGAGAGCCGGATCGCGGCGCTGCGGGACCAGGGGGCGCTGTGACCGGCCGGCCGGTCCCGGGTCCGCCCCTGCCGGAGGGCCCTCCGGCGCCGGTCGGCCGACCGCCGCTGACCTGGCTGTACGTCCCCGGGGACCGGCCGGAGGTGGTGGCCAAGGCGCTCGGCCGTGGGGCGGACGTGGTCATCGTCGACCTGGAGGACGCCGTCGCCCCCGACCGCAAGGCGTACGCGCGCGCGGCCACCGCCGAACTCCTCGCGGACCCGGTGACCGCCTCCCCCGGGGCCGTACCCGTCCATGTCCGGGTGCACGGCGAGGACGACATCCGGGCGCTGCACGGGCTGCCGGGCCTCGCCGGGCTCAGGCTGCCCAAGATCACGCACGCGGTCTCCGTGCACCATGTGGCGGCGGTCGCCCCCGGGGTGCCGCTCTACCCGCTGCTGGAGTCGGCGCTCGCCGTGGAACACGCGTACTCGATCGCCTCGGCCGATCCCGCCGTCCGGGGCGTCGCGCTGGGCGAGGCGGATCTCCGTGCCGACCTGGGCGTACGGGAGGACCGCGGGCTGGACTGGTCGCGCAGCCGGCTCGTGGTGGCGGCGCGGGCGGCCGCGCTGCCGCCGCCCGCCCAGTCGGTCTTCCCGGACGTCCGGGACCTGGACGGGCTGTGGGCCTCGTGTCTACGGGGGCGGGGGCTCGGGCTGCTGGGCCGGGCGGCGATCCATCCGCGTCAGCTGGAGGTGATCGAGCGGGCGTTCCGGCCGACGGAGCGGGAGATCGAGGCGGCGGAGGAGATCGTCGCGGCGTCGGCGGTGGAGGCGGGGGCGCTGGCGCTGCCGGACGGGCGGTTCGTGGACGCGGCGGTGGTGGCGTCGGCCCGCCGCACACTGGCGATCGCCGAGCGGTCCTGAGGTTTCTCAGGTCCGCCCGGCGATCGGGGGCAGTGCCGCGGGTGCGCCCGGCTGCCGGGCGCGGGCGGTCAGCTCTTGTCGGCTGCCTCGGGGGCGGCGTCCTTGGGGGCGGCGTCCTCGGCCGGGGCGCCGGTGTCCGCCGCGTCCTTCTTCTTCAGCGGGTCGCTGTCGGCGCTGTCACTCTCCGGCGCGTCCGCGTCCTCGGCGCCGCCCTTCCGGTCGGTGTCCTTCTCCGCGGCGTCCTTCTTCTCGGCGGCCTCGGCGTCCCGGTCCGGCTCGACGATCTCCTCGCGACCCGGGCGGAGCTTCGCGGAGATCACGATGTAGGCGACGGCGAGGACGAAGACGACGATCGCGGTCCACACGTTCAGGCGGAGGCCGAGGATGTGGTGGGCCTCGTCGACCCGCATGTACTCGATCCAGCCGCGCCCGGCGCAGTAGGCCGCGACGTACAGCGCGAACGCCCGTCCGTGGCCGAGCTTGAAGCGGCGGTCGGCCCAGATGACCAGCAGCGCGACGCCGACGCACCACAGCGACTCGTAAAGGAAGGTCGGGTGGTACGTCCCGGCGACCCGGTTCGGGCCCTCGCTGATCTCCAGCGCCCAGGGGAGGTCGGTCGGCCTGCCGTACAGCTCCTGGTTGAACCAGTTGCCCCAGCGGCCGATGGCCTGGGCGACGGCGATACCGGGGGCCAGCGCGTCCGCCCAGGCGGGCAGCGGAATGCCCCGGCGGCGGCAGGCGATCCAGGCGCCGACCGCGCCGAGGGCGATGGCGCCCCAGATGCCGAGGCCGCCCTCCCAGATCTTGAAGGCGTCGACCCAGTCGCGGCCTTCGCTGAAGTAGAGCTGGTAGTCGGTGATCACGTGGTAGAGCCGGCCGCCGACGAGCCCGAAGGGCACGGCCCAGACGGCGATGTCGGCGACGGTGCCGGCTTTTCCGCCACGGGCGACCCAGCGCCTGTTGCCGATCCAGACGGCGACGAAGACACCGATGATGATGCAGAACGCGTAGCCGCGCAGCGGGATCGGGCCGAGCTCGATCACGCCGGTCGACGGGCTGGGAATGGAGGCAAGGTTCATGACGGGGTCGACGCTACCCTGCCGGGCGGTGGGTACGGCAAGCCGCCCGGCAACGTCTGGGTAACGAGGACACGGCCCCGGGCCCGTACGCCCGCCCGGTCAGGGACCGCCCAGGGCCTGCTTCCGTCCGCTCAGGAAGCGGGGGCGGACGGGGTGTCGGTGCCGGTCTCCTTGCCCTTGTCGGCCTCGGCGACCCACTTCTTCAGGTTCTCCGCGGAGATCTGCTCGTCGCCCTTCTTCGGGAAGATCGACTCGCCGTTGAGGAGCGCGGTCGGGGTGCCCTGGAAGCCGCCCTCGCGGAACGCCGTGTCGGACTTCTGGACCCAGCTGTCGTGCTCGCCGCTCTCCACACAGGTGCGGAAGCCCGGCGTGTCGAGCCCCTCGACCTCACCGGCCAGCTCGATGAGACGGCTGTTCTTGGCGAACGCGTCGTCGGGCTCGGGGGGCTGGTTGCGGAAGAGGACGTCGTGGTAGGGGACGAACTTGCCGACGTCCTGGGCGCAGGCGGCGGCGTTGGCGGCGCGCAGCGAGCCTCTGCCGCCGAGGTTGCCGTCGATGATCGTGGCCAGGTGGTACTCCACCTTCAGCTGCCCCGCCTCCACCAGCTCCGTGATGGTGTCCCGGAAGGCGTTCTCGAACTGGGCGCAGACCGGGCAGCGGAAGTCCTCCCAGATCGTGAGCGTGGACGGGGCGTCGGACGCGCCGACCGGCAGGGTCAGGGAGTCCTTGCCGGTCGCTCCCGACGGGGTGATGGCGGGCCCGGAGGCGGTGTCGTCGCCGCCGTCCTTGCCCACGTTGGCCGCGATCAGGCCGACCACGGCGGCCAGCGCCAGGACGCCGACCACGGCCGAGGAGACGATCAGCGTACGGCGGCGCTTCTCGCGGCCCTTCTCCCGCTCGCGCTGCTGGGCCAGGCGCTCACGCGCACTTCGGTTTCCCTCAGGGATCTTGTCGCTCACACCCGCAGCAACGAACCGGGGAGGCACGTACGCGCCTCCCCGGTCCATAATCCACCCATTCTGGTGATCTGAGCGCGAACGCTTTCGAACACCCTGGGCTGTCAGCGCTTTCTGACGCCCTGGGCCAGCTCGCCCGCGAGCGAGCGGACGGCGTCGAGACCGGCGGCCTCGTCGGGGGCGTCCAGGATCGCCTTGACGAAGGCCGAGCCGACGATCACGCCGTCGGCGAACCCGGCGACCTCGGCGGCCTGCTCGGCGTCGGAGACCCCGAGGCCGACGCAGACCGGCAGGTCGGTGGTGGCACGGGTGCGCCCCACCAGGTCCTCGGCCTGGGCTCCGACGGAGGCGCGGGTGCCGGTGACGCCCATCAGGGACGCGGCGTAGACGAAGCCGCTGCCGGCCGCCGTGATGGTGGCGAGGCGGGCGTCCTGGCTGCTGGGGGCGACGACGAACACGGTGGCCAGACCGTGCTTGTCGGCGTGCTCGCGCCACAGCGCGGACTCCTGGACCGGCAGGTCGGGCAGGATGCACCCGGCGCCGCCCGCCTCGGCCAGCTCGGCCGTGAAGCGCTCGACGCCGTACCGGTCGATGGGGTTCCAGTACGTCATGACCAGGATCGGCACCCCGGTGGCCTCGTACGCCTCGCGGACCGTGCGCATCACGTCCGCGATGCGGACCCCGCCGCGCAGGGCGATGTCGTCGGCGGTCTGGATGACCGGTCCGTCGAGCACCGGGTCGCTGTGCGGGAGCCCGACCTCCACGACGTCGGCGCCGCCCGCGACGACCGCCTTGACCGCCTCGATGCCGCCGTCGACGGTGGGGAAGCCGGCCGGGAGGTAGGCGATGAGCGCGGCCCGGTCCTCGGCCTTGGCGGCGGCCAGGGCGGTGCTCAACAGCTCGATGTTGCCGCTCACTTGGCGTCCCCCTCGATCTCGGCGCGGTCACTGCCGGCGTCCGCCTCGACGGCGGCGTCGGTGTCGTAGAGCCCGAAGTAGCGGGCGGCGGTGTCCATGTCCTTGTCGCCCCGGCCGGACAGGTTGACGAGGATCAGCCCGTCCTTGCCCAGCTCCTTGCCCAGCTCCAGCGCACCGGCGAGCGCGTGGGCGCTCTCGATGGCCGGGATGATCCCCTCGGTGCGCGAGAGCAGGCGCAGCGCCTGCATGGCCGCGTCGTCGGTGACCGCGCGGTACTCGCCGCGCCCGATGTCCTTGAGGTAGGAGTGCTCGGGGCCGATGCCCGGGTAGTCCAGGCCCGCGGAGATGGAGTACGGCTCGGTGATCTGGCCCTCGTCGTCCTGGAGGACGTAGGAGCGCGAACCGTGCAGGATGCCGGGCTCGCCCGCGGTCAGGGTCGCCGCGTGCTCGCCGGTCTCCACACCGTGTCCGGCGGGCTCGCAGCCGACCAGGCGGACCTCGGCGTCCGGGATGAAGGCGTGGAAGAGGCCGATGGCGTTGGAGCCGCCGCCGACGCAGGCGACCGCCGCGTCCGGGAGGCGGCCGGCGCGCTCCAGGATCTGGCGGCGGGCCTCGACGCCGATGACCCGGTGGAAGTCGCGGACCATCGCCGGGAAGGGGTGCGGGCCCGCGACCGTGCCGAAGAGGTAGTGCGTACGGTCCACGTTGGCGACCCAGTCGCGGAACGCCTCGTTGATGGCGTCCTTCAGGGTCCGCGAGCCGGACTTCACGGCGACGACCTCGGCGCCGAGCATCCGCATCCGCGCCACGTTCAGCGCCTGGCGCCGGGTGTCGATCTCGCCCATGTAGATGGTGCAGTCGAGGCCGAAGAGGGCGCAGGCGGTCGCGGTTGCGACGCCGTGCTGACCGGCTCCGGTCTCGGCGATGACCCGGGTCTTGCCCATGCGCTTGGTGAGGAGCGCCTGGCCCAGCACGTTGTTGATCTTGTGCGAGCCGGTGTGGTTCAGGTCCTCGCGCTTGAGGAAGACCCGGGCGCCGCCCGCGTGCTCGGCGAAGCGCGGGACCTCGGTCAGCGCGCTGGGCCGGCCGGTGTAGTCGACCATCAGCGCGTTGAGCTCGGCGGCGAAGGCCGGGTCGGACTTGGCCTTGTCGTACTCGACGGCGACCTCGTCCACGGCGGCGACCAGCGCCTCCGGGATGAACTTGCCGCCGTAGGCGCCGAAATAGCCCTCGGCGCTGGGGATCAGACCCTCGGGGTCCGGAATGAAGAAGTCGGACGACATGCGACGTGCTCCTTGGCCTGGCAACGGGTGGGTTCACCGTATGCGCGGAGGGGCGAGCGCCGCCGGGACCGGCGGGCGGTCAGGGCGGTGCGGTCGTACGTACGGGCGGAGACGGGTTGTGGTGCGGTACGCCGGCCGGGGCTCGCTACAGCGCGGACCCCGGGCGCCATCGCATCCCGTTCACCTGGCCGGGCTCGTCACCGATCACGTACCGCACACGCCGTCCGTGCACCCGGCGGGCGGGGGCCCGGCAGCCACGGGGCCTGCACCCGCGGGCCAGCGGGGCGTGCGGATCCCGCGCCGGGGCCCCGGCGGGGCGCAGGCCCGGCCGGGTGCGGACCACGGGACGGTCGGTCATGGCCGCTTCGCCCCGGTCAGCCGC
>NZ_JBEYKR010000079.1:0-33316 GCF_040703535.1 Streptomyces sp. NPDC007346 | reverse complement strand
GGGCCCGCTCGGCCTGCGGCTGCGGGGCGTACGGTTCGGCTACGGCGCCGCCCCCGTCCTGGACGGCCTCGACCTCACCGTGCGGCCGGGCGAGACGGTGGCCCTCGTCGGCGCCTCGGGGGCCGGAAAGACCAGCTGCGCCCACCTCCTGGCCCGCTACTGGGACCCCCAGGAGGGAACGGTGGAGCTGCTCCCCGCCTCCCCGGCGCACCCCGTCGACCTGCGGGACCTCGCCGAGGACGACCTGAGGGCCGCGGTGTGCGTGGTCGGCCAGGAGGCCCCGCTCTTCCACGGGACCCTCGCCGAGAACCTCCGCCTCGGCGCCCCCGACGCCACCGACCAGGAGCTGGCCGCCGCCGTCCGCACCTGCGGCCTCGCCCCCGTCGTCGACGCGCTGCCCCAGGGGCTGCACACCCCGGTCGGCGAACGCGGCGCGACCCTCTCCGGCGGCCAGCGGGCCCGGATCGCCCTGGCGCGGGGGCTGCTCGGCCGCCCCCGGGTCCTCGTCCTGGACGAGACGACGGCCCACCTCGACCACCGGGGCGACGAGGAACTGGCGCGGGCGCTCGCGGCGGACTCCCGGGCCCGTACCCGTACGACACTGATCATCGCCCACCGCCCCGCCACCGTCCGCCGGGCCGACCGCGTCTGCGTCCTCGAGGGGGGACGCGTCGTCGAGGAGGGCACCTGGGACGAGCTGATCAGGACCGGCTCCGCGCTGACCCGGCTGTTCAGCCGTCAGGAGGAGAGTCCTCGGACGGGCCGGCCGCGGGCGGTACGGGAGGAGAGCCGACCGGGTGAGGCAGCGGCGGAGACGACGGCAGGCTCTGCTCCGCCCAGATGATCTTCCCCCGGTGGGTGTACCGGGTGCCCCAGCGCCGGGCGAGCTGAGCCACCAGGAACAGACCGCGCCCGCCCTCGTCCGTCGTACGGGCGTGCCGCAGCCGCGGGGTGGTGCTGCTGGCGTCGGACACCTCGCAGGTCAGCACGGACTGGAGCAGCAGCCGCAGCCGTACGGGACCCGACGCGTACCGGATCGCGTTGGTCACCAGCTCACTGACGATCAGCTCGGTCGTCATCGTCAGCTCGTCCAGCCCCCACGCCTCCAGCTGGGCGGCCACCTGGCCCCGGGTCGCACCGACGGCCGCCGGGTCCAGCGGCACGTCCCACGAGACCAGCCGGTCGGGGCTGAGCGCGTGGGTCCGGGCGAGCAGGAGGGCGATGTCGTCCGGCTGGGGAACGGGCAGCAGCTCCTCGACCACCGCCGCGCACAGCTCGTCCAGCGGCAGCCCGTTGCGCACGAGGGCCCGCCCCAGCCGGGCCATCCCCTGCTCGGCGTCCTTCCCCGGGCCCTCGACGAGCCCGTCGGTGTAGAGCCCCAGCAGACTCCCCTCGGGCAGCACGACGTCCAGGGACTCGAAGGGAAGTCCGCCTCGGCCCAGCGGAGGGCCGGAGGGGAGGGCGGGGAAGCTGACCGAGCCCTCCGGAGTGACGACCACCGGCGGCGGGTGCCCGGCCCGCGCCATCGTGCAGCACCGGGTGGCCGGATCGTAGACGGCGTAGAGACAGGTGGCGCCCAGCACCGTCGTGCCGCCCCGGTCGGCCTTCCGGCCCGCCGGCTCCTCCTCGCTCAGCCGCATGACGAGATCGTCCAGGCGGGCCAGCAGCTCGTCGGGGGCCAGGTCCATGTCGGCCAGCGTCTGCACGGCGGTCCGCAGCCGGCCCATGGTCGCGGCGGCGCTGATCCCGTGCCCCACCACATCCCCGATGACCAGGCCGACCCGGGCCCCGGACAGCGGGATCACATCGAACCAGTCGCCCCCGACCCCGTCCTTCGCGTCCGCCGGGAGGTAGGAGGAGGCCACGTCCAGCGCCGTCCCGCCGCGCAGGGTGTGCGGCAGCAGACTCTCCTGGAGCACCAGGGCCGCGGTGTGCTCCCGGGTGTAGCGGCGGGCGTTGTCCACGCACACCGCGGCCCGTGCCACCAGCTCCCGGGCCGGCGCCACATCGTCCTCGTCGAAGGGGACCGGGTTCTGCGACCGCATGAATGTGGTGAGCCCGAGGACGGTGTCCCGCGCCCGCATCGGTACGGAGATGAGCGAGTGCAGCCCGAACTCACGGATACGGGCGGCCCGCGCCGGCTGCTCCACGGCCCACGCGTGGCTGTCCGGATCGAGCAGCGGCAGGAGCACCGGGTCACCGTCGAGAAGGAAGTGGACGTCGTGCGGCGGCGGTACGAAGTCGACGCTCTCCCCGATGCGCGCCACGGACTCCGGACATCCCTCGTGCACCGAACTCATCCCCATCCGGCGCATCGGCGGCCTGCCGCCGGCCCCCTCCGCGCCGAGCGGCGGGCCCTCCGGCCGCTCCCTGCCCAGCGGCGTCTCCAGCAGGTCGACGAAGACGAAGTCGGCGAACCGGGGCACCGCGAAATCGGCCAGTTCCTGGGCCGTGCGCTGCACGTCCAGGGTGGACCCGATACTGGCGCCCGCCTCGTTGACGAGCGCCAGCAGCCGGCGCGCGTTCCACCGGTCGGTCACGTCCTGCACCATGTAGCCGATGCCGATCCGGTTCTCCTCGGCGTCCGCCAGCGGGAAGAACGAGCTCGAGAAGGCCCGCCGGCGGTTCGGGTCGGACCAGCTCCAGCCCAGGTACTCGTAGTCGGTCACCGGGACACCGGTCGCCATGACCTGCCGCATCAGCCGCTCGATGGGCGCCGCGAGCAGACCGGGCAGCACATCCGAGGGCCGGCGCCCCAGGCGCTGCTCCCGGGGGACCCCGCCGAACCGCTCCAGGGTGTCGTTGAGCCAGAGGTAGCGCAGCTGCGGATCCATCACCGCCATGCCGACCGGCGACCGGGTCAAGAACCCCTCCAGCACCGATCCTTCCACCGTCCACCGCGGGGTGCGTTCCCGCCCCGAGACCAGGAAGCCCTCGCGTCCGGCGATCAGGAACGAGGCGGAGACCCGTACGTCGGCGTCGACCTGCCGGTCGTCCCTGCCGCGCAGGGCGATCAGCCCGCTCCACCCCGATCCGCCGCGGCTGCGGGCGGCGATCGCGGCCGTACGCCGGGGGTCCGGGGCCCCCGCCAGCAGCATGGCGGCGGACCGGCCCACCATCTCGGCGGCCGCGTACCCGAGAAGGGCCTGAGCCCCACGGGTCCAGCCGATGACCGTGCCGTCCCCGGCGATCACCGCCACCGCGTCGTCGCTCAGCTGCACCGGGCCCCGCGGATCCGCGGAGGGCAGCGGGCCGGGCCCCGCCGTGGGGCCGTCGTCGGCGGATGCCATGCACCTCACCACCATCTCTAGGTTTCCATGGTCGCGCGTCACCCCCCGGTACGCACCGGCCCGCTTCCCGGACGGGGCCGCCGTAGGGGCTTTCACCCGTTCGGCGGTGTGACGCGGCGGGCCGTACCCCGTCGGGGGAGTGACGAGCAGTCGCTCGGCCACCTGCCCCCGCGCCGGAGCCGTCCCCCTACGCGCGGTCAGTAGCGGACACAGATCCTGCGTTCCTTGAGCCACTGCCCCAGCCAGTCCCCGAACGGCACGGTGAGGCACCACCTGCGGGTGGCCGGCGGCTCGGGAGCCGTGGGAGCGGGCCGCACCGACGGTGTGGGCGACGGCTCCACGGCCGGCGGGGTGGACGGCGCCGGGGCGGGTTCCACCGGTGCGGCCATCTCGGCGAGCCTGGTCCGGTACACCTTCGCGGAGCGGGGGTTGCTCTCGCACTGCCACACACCGTGCGGGCAGTAGTCCGTGATCGTCTGGTACAGCGGCTGGTGCCGGTCGATCCAGTCGAGCATCCGCCGCATGTACTCCGGATTGTCGCCGTTGCGGAAGAGCCCCCACTCCGGGAACGAGATCGGCTTGCCGCGCTCCGCCGCGAAGTCGACGTGCTTCTGGAGCCCGTACGGATCGTTGATCTGGTCGTCGAAGGACTGGCCCGGCGGCTGGTCGTAGGAGTCCATCCCGATGATGTCGACGACGTCGTCACCCGGGTAGCACTCGGTCCACGGGACGGCGTCCCGTCCCCGGCTGGGCGTGAAGTCGAAACGGAACTCCTGGCCGGGCACCGCGCGCATCGCCGTCACGATCCGCTGCCAGTACGCCTTCCAGGCCGCAGGATCGGGACCGCAGCGATGGGTGTACGTGGTGCCGTTCATCTCCCAGCCGAGCACGATCACCGTGTCCGGCACGCCCAGGGAGACCAGGCGCTCCGCCAGGACGGTGAAGTGCCGGTCGTGGTCGCCGGCCGCCCCCGACCGCAGCAGACGGCGGACCTCGGGGTCCGGGACGCGCTCCTCGTTCCGTTCCAGCATGGGCACGTTGAGGACGAACATCCGGTCCTCGTCCGCCTTGCGCCAGGTGGCCCAGGAGTCCAGGAACTCGGGGGCGCCCTCGATGTTCACCCACAGGTCGCCCGGTAGATAGGTGTGCCCGACCCGCAGCTCCGCGCCGTCGAGCCAGCGGGACAGGTGGGCCATCCTGTCCACCCCCGCCGGCCCGTAGTCCAGATAGGCGCCGTGGGCGGTGGAGCCGCCGCCCCTGCTCCCCTGAGGACCCGGGGCCGCGCTGTCCACGGAATCGGTGCCCGGCGGGAGCCGGCCCGCGATGCCGCCGCCTGCCAGGAGACTGAGGACAGCCGCGGCGATGCACGTGGTGATGAGTCGGCGCTTGGCCGGCATGACTCCTCCTGGCTGCGATGAATTCAGGCCGGTTCGGCCCGTTGGGGAGAGAGTTTCATCATCCGCGACCGCACGCGATCAGAGCGGTCCATTTATCGTATTCGGCGTTGCGAACGGGCCGTTCAGGTGACACCGGGATCGGAGATGAACGGCAGGGAAGCGACACGGTTGTCGAAATTCGAATCGACCAGCTTCGGATCGCCCGTCTGCCGGATGACGGGCCGTCGGGTGAGCAGTTCCCGGAAGAGGGCCGTCATTTCGAGCCGGGCGAGGTGGGCGCCGAGGCAGTGGTGCGGGCCACCGCCTCCGTAACCCAGATGCGGATTCGGCGACCGGGTGATGTCGAAGAGATCCGGACGGGTGAAAACCGATTCATCGCGATTGGCGGATGCGTAGAGCAGTGCGACTTTCTCCCCGGGAAGAAAGGTCCGGCCGCCCAGCTCGAATTCCGCGACGACGGTCCTGCGGAACTGGATGATCGGTGTCGAATGGCGGACGATCTCCTCGACGGCACCGCCGATGTACCTCTCGAAGTCCGACCGCAGGAGCTCCCGCTGCTCGGGATGCCGGTCCAGCAGGGACAGCCCGTGGGCGATCGCGTTACGGGTGGTCTCCACCCCGGCCACCAGCAGCAGCGAGAAGAACGCGCCCAGATCCCGCGAGGAGAGCGCCTCGCCGTGGACGTCCGCGCGTACCAGGGCCGAGACGAGGTCGTCCTGCGGGTCACGGCGGCGCTCGTGGGCCAGGCGCGCCATGACGAGCCGCATCATCGCCAGGGAGGCGAGCCCGCGACCGGGGATCCGCAGCCTGGCCCGGCCCCGGCGCTCGACGCCGACATGCTCGGACGCGTGGTCGATCTGCTCCGCGATCCGTGGCCGGTACGCCGCCGGGATGCCCATCAGGTCGCAGATCACCTCCAGCGGCAGCCGTGAGGCGGCCGACGGCACGAAGTCGCCCGGGTGCTCGGTGACCATCTCGCCCACCAGGCGTCCGGCCAGCCGGCCGATGTTCTCCTCGGTGGCGGCGAGCAGCCGGGGGGTGAAGCGCCGGGAGACGATCCGGCGCAGCGCCGCGTGCTCGGGCCCGTCCATGTTGACCATCGAGTTCCCGAACAGCGCCTTGGTCCAGCCGGCCGGCTCCGGAGTGGTGACCCCCGGAGCGCTCGCGAAGACCTTCGGCGTGCGGCTCGCGGTCAGCACGTCCGCGTGCCGCACCAGGGCGTAGAACGGCTTGCCGGAGGTACGGGCGGTGCCCGGCCGGGGTGTGAACAGCACAGGTGCCTCCAGCGTCCGCAGCCGGGCGAAGGCGCTGAGCCTCTCCGGGCGCGGCAGCCGCCAGAACGCCGGGTCGGCGAGGTCGCAGTGCGCCGCACGATCGCCGGAGAGCTGATGCGGAACGGTCATGTCCATACACCTCCACGCGTTGGCGAGGTCATCGTCCGTTCCGGTGCGCGCTCCACCCAGCGCGACGCGGGCCTCCGGCGCGGATGGCCGCGCACCGTCACGCGTTTGACGGAACGCGAGGCACGCCGCGCCCATGAGAACCGATTCGCCGCCGCCTCGTTGCCACCATCGCCAGCAACACCCCCCCCACAGGGCGTCCCGAACGAGCCGACGAGAGGCAGTCACCCATGAGTCGAACCACGGATCCGGGCGGCGCGCCGCGTGGCGCACGCGGCCCGTCGCGCCGGACGGTCCTGCGTACCGCGTTCACCGCGGCCGCGGTCACCGGCACCGCCGCGGTCCTTCTGCCGCTGCGCGACCCGGAGCCGAACACCGCGTCCGCGCCGGCGAAGGGGCCGGGCCGCTCCACCCCCGGGACGGAGGAGTTCGCCGAGATGTACCGGGGCCGGGAGATCCGCGGGTCGGTGACCGTCCTGGTCCCGGCCGGCGGGCCGGGCGGCGCCGGCGCACCCGAGGCCGAACCGGCCATCGAGATCCGCATCGACGGCCGCCCGCTGCACGTCATGCGGCGTGCGGACGGCACCTATCTGAGCGATGTCACGCACTACGAGTCGTTCCCCACGCTGCGCGAGACGGCCCGCGCCGCCGTGGACGAGCTCGGCACCGCCCGCCTCGCGGCCCCCGCCTCGCACCACAGGTGAACGCCGCCCGGCAGGTGAACGTCGAACCGCACATGAACCAGGAGGACCCAAGCCGGTGTACACCCGCAAGAACCAGCGCGACCTCACGCGCACCGAGAAGCGGCGCCTCGTCGACGCGATCCTGAAGCTCAAGAGCTCGGGCCGCTACGACGACTTCGTCGTCATGCACCGCGAGTTCTACGTCATGGACACGGAGAACCGGCCGCGTCCCGCCCATATGACGTCGTCGTTCTTCCCCTGGCACCGCCACTACCTGCTGGAGTTCGAGCAGGCCCTCCAGGCCGTGGACCCCGGCGTGAGCGTCCCCTACTGGGACTGGACCCAGGACCGCTCGCCCACCTCGTCGCTGTGGGCGGAGGACTTCCTCGGCGGCAACGGCAGGGCCGGCGACCGGCGCGTCACCACCGGCCCGTTCGCCTTCGATACGGGCAACTGGAGCGTGGGCGCCGGGGTCACCGACCAGAACTGGCTCACCCGCAACTTCGGCAGGCCCGGCAGGAACCCGGTCTCCCTGCCCACCGCGGACGACGTGGCGCGGGCGTTGAAGGACCCCGTCTACGACACCGCGCCGTGGAACAGCATCAGCACCGAGGGGTTCCGCAACCGCGTCGAGGGCTGGGGGATCCAGGGCGTGCGCACGGTCGGCAACCACAACCGGGTCCACCAGTGGGTCGGCGGCCCGATGGCCGGCGCGGCCTCCCCCGAGGACCCGGTGTTCTGGCTCCACCACTCGTTCATCGACCTGCTCTGGGACCGCTGGCGAAAGGCGCACCCCAGCTCCGCCTACCTGCCGGGGCGCAAACCCGACGCCCCCGGCCGGGACCGCGAACACGTCTTCGGCCTCGACGACCCGATGCCGCCCTGGGACGTCGCCCCCAGGAAGCTCCTCGACCACAGCAAGGTCTACCGCTACGCCTGAGCGCGCACGGCGCGACGGCCGGCCCCTCCGGGAGGAGGGAGCCGGCCGTCGCGGTGAAGCGGGGGAATCAGCGGCCGTAGCCGTAGTCACCGTCGTCGTGGTGGCCCTCGGAGACGTTGACGCAGGTGTTGCCGAAGGCCGGGTTGAGCAGGCCGACCACGTTGATGGTGTTGCCGCAGACGTTGACCGGAACGTGGATCGGGACCTGGAGGACGTTGCCCGAGGCGACACCGGGGGACCCGATGGCCGCACCCTGCGCACCGGCGTCCGCGGTGGCCAGGCCGGCGCCGCCGGCGAGCAGGGCACCGGTGCCGGCCATCACAGCGGCGACCTTCGTAATACGCGACATCAGAACTCCTTGTAAGGAAGGGGGGTTGCTGCGGAGCACGAGGCCCGCATGCCCTGACAACGCGAGAAGCGCCGGTGGGTAACGGATCGAGAAGAAGGCGATATCTCCGGTGTTGTTCCACGGCCTGTCGCGGCCCGCCTCACCGCCCGATGACGGCGAGCGTGGTAAGCCGCTCGTGCCAGTCCCGGGCGGCGGGAAACCGGGCCTTCACGGTCTCCACGGCCCGCTCGCGTACCGCCACCTGCGACTCCCGCAGCCGCAGCAGCGGCTCGAGACCCGCACGGGCCAGCAGCAGCCGCTGATTGACCACCGTGGCCGGCTGCCAGTGGTTCTTGTACTGCTCCGCGCCGCGCAGCAGGCTCAGCACCTCCCGGCCGCTGTCCGACGACTGCTGGGCCACCTCGCGCAGCAGCATGGTCGACACATCGACCTTCCGCTCCCGCAGGCCCGGGTCCGCCCCGTACAGATAGCCGCCCGCCAGACGCCCGGACCGCAGGGTGAGGTCGGTCGCCACGACCGAGCCGCCGATGCGGAACTCGGTGACGGAGGCCGTGCCGTCGCCCACCATCCGGCCCACCGAGCGGATCAGGTGGTCCGAGAACCGGGCCCGCAGGTGCTCCGGGTTGACCCCCCGGTCGCGCCACTGGAGTTCGTGCAGCCGCAGCAGGGTGCCGATCGCCGCCGGCACCCCCTCCCGCGGGACCCTGCGGGTCTCGACACCCAGCGCGTCGACCCTGCGCAGCTTGGCCCGCAGCCGCTGGCCCCGCGGGCCGGTGATCGGCGCCACGAGGTCGCCCAGCGGCCGGGCGGGCAGCTCCATGCAGGTCGAGTCCGTGAGCCGGCTCCGGGCCCCCGCCCACCGGCCGAAGAGCAACTGCGCCGACGCGTCCGGCCGTACCTCCCGCAGGTCGACCACGCTGTGCCGGGCGGCCCGGTCCAGACCGCGCTGGAGCGCCCCGACCGCGTACCCGGCCTCCTCCTCGTCCAGCAGGATGTCGAAGAAGTCGGAGATCGCCCCGCCCATCGGCACCAGCAGCGGCATCGGACGGTGGACGAGCATCAGCGGCGCCGCGCCGATCAGCCGGCCCGCACGGCGGACCAGCAGGACCCGCAGCCTGCCCTCCTGACCGTAGGAGAGCCACCACGAATGGAGCCACGCGTGGCTCTGGAACGGGGTCGCGGTGGCGCAGCGGCGGTGCAGCGCGTCCCACTCCCCGGCGAGCGCGCCGAACTCGCCGAAGTCCCGGCAGAGCGTCACACAGAGGCTGCCCGCCCGGTCGGCCGTCATCGTACGAGCTCCCGTTCGCCGGTGGTGGTGTGGTCCTCGGCGGAGGACGGTCCGGGCACCTGGGCCAGGACGTTCCGGTCCGCGTGCCGGGGCCGTACCAGCAGCACGAGACCGCCCAGCAGACCGCCCGCGGCCGCCCCGACGCCGGTGCCCAGCGGGGCCGACGGCGAGACCGGCCGGTCCGGCTTCATCGCATGGGTGAACTTGATGAGCTTCACGCCGGTGTCCTGGGAGACATGGCCGCTGCTCACGATGACGGCCTCGATCACCGCGTTGGCGATGTCGGCCGCCTTGCCTGCGTCGTCCGACGTGCCCGTCACCGCGATCATCGGCGAGTCGGGGGAGGTCTCCGAGCGCACCTGGGAGCGCAGCGCGCGCACCGGCTCGCCGGCCGCGCCCTGCGCGTAGGAGAGGGTCGCGTCGCTCGTGACGAGACGCCCGTAGGACTGCGCGTAGCCGAGCGCGGCCGAGGGGTTCGCCTCCTTCTCCGCGACCGCCATGGCGTAGCTGGTGGCCTCGTACTGGGGGGTGGCGAGCAGCCCGTACGAAAGCCCGGACACTGTGCCGAGCAGCACACAGACGGGCAGGGGCCACCACTGGGGCAGCCGGGTCACAGCGGCACGCAGCCGGGCGGGGGAGGTACGCGGCCGGCGTCGCGGGACGACGTGGGGCCGCTGCTCGGGAGACTCGGTCATGGAAGGGCTCTCCGGTTCGGTGGGGCGGTGTCGAGGGCGTACGCGTACACGTCCATCAGGCGCTCGCTGCTGCGCCGGATGTCGTAGTGGCCGACGGCCCGGGGCGGTGGCTGCCGGTCGGGGCGGGCCTGTATCCGCCGCCGCAGCACGGCCGTCAGCTCGTCGGGGCTCCCGGCGATCCGGGTGGCGCCCGGGGCGTGGGCGGCGGACAGGTCGTCGATGGCCGGGCAGGCGTCGTGCAGGACGGGCAGCCCGGCGGCGAGCGCCTCCACGGCGGCCAGCCCGAAGGACTCCTCCCGGGAGGCCGACACGAAGGTGTCGACGGCGCTGAGCAGCGCCGGGACCCCCGGCACCGGGCCGCTCCCGCCGGCGCCGCACTCCCCGAGCAGGCGGATCCGGTCCGCCGCGCCGAGATCGGCCGCCAGCGCCCTGAGCGCCCCGGCCTCCGGCCCGTCACCGGCCAGCAGCAGCCGGGCCCCCGGCAGCGCGGCGACCGCCCGCACCACCACGTCGAAGCGTTTGCCCGGCACCAGCCGGCCCACCCCGCCGACCACGAACGCGTCGTCGGGGATCCCCAGCGCCGCCCGGACGGCGAGCCGCCGGTCCGGGTCGAAGCGGTAGCGCTCCGCGTCGATGCCGTTGGGCACCAGCCGGATCCGCTCGGCGGGCACCCCCCAGTCCCGCAGCCGCCCGGCGACGGTGGAGGAGACGGCGACGGTGGCCGCGCCGAGCCGTTCGGTGGAGAGGTACAGGGCGCGGATGCCCCGGGTCAGCGGGCGGCCCTCGATCTCGGCGCGCCCCAGGGAGTGTTCGGTCGCCACGGTGGCCCGCACGCCCGCGAGGCGCGCCGCGATCCTGCCGTAGACACAGGCCCGGTACAGATGGGTGTGGACCACGTCGTAGCGGCCGTCGCGGATCAGCCGGGTCAGCCGCCCGACCGCCGACAGGTCCCGGTTGCCGCGCATCCCCAGGTGGACGACGCGTACGCCGTCGGCCCGCAGCCCGTCCGCCACCGGGCCCGGGTTGGTGAGCGTCACCACGTCGCACTCCACCGGCAGATGGCGCAGCAGCAGCCGCAGCTGCTGCTCGGCCCCGCCGACCCCGAGCCCCGTGATGACGTGCAGCGCCCTCACCGGGGGCCGCCCACCCGTGCCGGGGAGGCGGCCCGGGGACCCGCGCCGCCCATCGCCCCGTGCCGCAGCCCGTGCCGCAGGTCCTTCGCCCAGAGCCGTACGCCCCGGTCCGCCTGGCTGATGTGGGTGCGCGGGAGCGCGTAGCGGCTGATCAGCGGCCCGGGTGCCAGCGCGCAGCCGTAGCCGTATCCGGCGGAGCCGACGGCGGCGCTCACCCGCCGGTCGAGCGTCCCGTACGGATAGCAGAAGCCCTCCGGGGGCGTGCCGGTGACCTCGCCGATCAACTCCCGGCTGCGGACCGTCTCGTGGCGCAGCTCCTCGTCCGCCAGCGTGGTGAGGTCCCGGTGCAGCAGACCGTGCGAGCCGACCTCCATCCCCGCCCCGGCGACCCGCCGGATCTCCTCGAGGGTGAGCAGCGGCTTGCGCGGGCCCAGCGGGTCCCACTCGTTCACACCCCCCGGCCGCCCCGGCAGGACGAAGACGGTGGCGGTGCAGCCGTGGGCGCGCAGCACCGGCAGCGCCTGGTGGAGGAAGTCCGCGTACCCGTCGTCGAAGGTCAGCCCGACCAGATCGCGCCGGCCCGCCGCGTGGCCCCGCATCAGCTCCGCGACCCCCACCCCGCGCAGCCCCCTGGCGCGCAGCCACGACAGCTGCTCGCCGAGCCGCCGGGGGGAGACGGTGATGCCGTAGGGGTCGTCGCCGGTGTCGGTCACCGAGTGGTACGTCAGGATCCACGGCTGACGGCGGGTGTGCGGGCGGAGCCGGGGCGAGGGGGCGTCGGCGCCGGGCGCCCGGGGATCAGCGGCCATCGGTGAACCTCCGTCGGATGAGTGCCAGCAGGGAGAGGGCCTCGGGCGAGCGCAGGGCCAGCCCGGCCACGAGGAACACGGCGGGGACCAGGACACACCCGGCCGCCAGGCTCAGCGCGGCGCCGGGGAGCACCGGCGCCGCCGCCCAGCCCGCCGCCCCGGCCACCAGCGCGGCGCCGGCGAGGCGGCCCAGCGACAGGGCGACCGCCCGCGCCCGGATCGGGACCACCCGGCTGCCCAGCCCCATCAGCAGGAGCAGCGCGGTCGTGCTGATCCCGAGGGCGTTGGCCGTGGCGATGCCGTCGACGCCGAAGCGGTACGTGAGCGCGTACCCGGCGCCCGTCGTGACGAGAAGCCCGGTGCCCATCGCGAACGCCGGGAACCAGGTGGGGCGGCCGGACGAGAAGAACGGCCGGCTCAGCGCGCCGACGAGGCAGTGGCCGAGCAGCCCCGCCGCGTACACCCGCATCACCTGGGCGGTGGCCTCGGTGTCGGACACGTCGAACGCGCCGCGCTGGAAGAGGACTTCGATGATCTGGGGCGCGTAACCGAGGACGACCGCCGTGCCGAGCAGCACCACCGTGCCCGCCAGCGCGAGATCCCGCTCGACCCGCCGCCGGGCCTCCTGCCGGCTCCCGTCGGCCATGGCCCGCGCGACGACGGGGAACGTCACCGTGCAGATCATCAGCGACAGCACCATCGGCATCTGCGCGACCTTCTGCGCGTAGTTCAGGTGCGAGATGGCGCCCGCGGGGAGCGTGGAGGCCAGGAACCGTTCGACCAGCACCTGCGACTGGCGGCCCACCACGAACAGCACGACCGGCGCGAGCACCGTCACCCCCAGCAGCGGGGCGGTGCGCACGGCCCGTCGCTTCAGCCGGACCGGGCGCGGCAGGCGGGGGCGTGCCAGGGGCAGCAGCCGCAGGAAGGTGGGGAGCTGGGTGAGGATCATGAGCAGGCTGCCGACGGCGACGCCCGCCGCGGCGGCCCGCACCCCCCACACCGAGTGCAGCGCCAGGGTCATGCCGATGATGCCGATGTTGTACGCGACGTAGACCCCGGCGGGCGGCAGGAAGCTGCGGTGGGCGCGCAGGGCGGCGCTGAAGTAGCCGGTGATGCCGAAGGTGAGCACGGTGACGGCGGTCAGCCGGGTGCAGTCCACCGCGAGGCGCGGGTCGGCCAGCCCGGGTGCCAGGACACCGACGACCCAGGGAGCGCCCGCCATCAGCAGCCCCGCACCGGCCGTGAGCAGGAGGCAGAGCCGGGGGAGGGTGGCCGCCACCAGCTCCCGTACGGGGTCGGGGCCGAGCTCCCCGGAGGCCTCGGCGCCTTCCGCGTCCCGCGCGGCCGCGCGCCGGGTGAGGGCGAGGCTGAAGGCCGGGACCAGGAGCAGCGCCATGCCGTCCTCGATCAGCAGCGTGGCCGCCATCTCCGGCACGGTCCAGGCGATCAGGAACGCGTCGCTGGCGTCGCTCGCGCCGAAGTACCGGGCGATGGCCTGGTCCCGCACCAGGCCGAGTACGGCCCCGAGCACGGTCAGCACCGCCGTGCCCGCCGCCGCGCGGGCGAGGAAGGACCCGAGGCCGGGCGCCTCGCCGCCGCCGGCGGGTTCCGGCGCGGTGGCGACGGCTCCGGTCCTGCCGGGGCCGGAGCCCGGGGGCTGTCCGGGCCCCGGGAACGGGGGAAGGGCGGCCTTGTCGGGAGAAGGAGCCTTGGGGGAAAGGGCCTCGTGGGGAAGGGGCTTGTGGGGGAGGGCCTCCCGGGGGAAGGCCTCCGTCTCCGTGCCCGTACCGGTCTCGCTCACGCGGTGCCCGCCTTCTCCGGCCCGGCCAGCGCCCACCAGGCGGCGAGCCCCAGGACGACGCCGCTCAGCACGGTCGTGGGCCCGCCGATGTCGGCGTACAGGAAGTTGACGCTCTGCCAGGTCATCAGGGCGACTGCCACCAGACCGCAGTCCACGGCCGCGTCGCCCCGCGCGCGGGCCCGCCTCAGCCGGCGTACGGCGCCGAGAAGGATCGCCGCCCAGCTGCCCACGAGCGCCGTCAGACCGATCAGGCCCTGCTCGCCGAGGACGAGCAGATACATGTTGTGCGGCGAGAGCAGGGACTGCCGGCGGAACTCCTGGCCCGCACCGGCCGTGTCGCTGCCGGAGGAGAGGCCGATCGAGGCGTGGGCGTCGCGGTGCGCGGGGAAGCCCTTGAGGCCGACGCCGGTCGCGGGCCGCTCGCGCCACATGGCGCCCGCCGCGCCCCACATGGCGTACCGGTCGCTCACCGACCGGTCGGGGGCCCGGGTCACCTGGGTCACGCTGGCGGCCCGGTCCGCGATCGGCTGCGAGCCGATGCCGAACCCGCCGACCAGGACGGTCCCGGTGGCCCCCAGCACCGCCAGCGAGGTCAGCGCCTGCCGTCGGCCGGTCAGCGCCAGGGCGACGAGAAGGGCGGCGGCCGTGGCGATCCACACGCCCCGGCTGAAGGAGAGCGCGAGCGGCACGGTCAGCCCGACCGCGACGACGGCGGCGCACGGGCGCAGCCAGGCGGGAGCGGTGCGCGGGGTCCGCAGCGCACACGCGGCGGCGGCCAGCAGGCCGTAGGCGACGACCGTGGCCATCCCCATGATGTCGCTGGGCCCGAACGTGCCGACCGCCCGGACCTCCTCACCCATGTACGAGGCGCCGGTCCCGGTGACGTACTGGTCGACCCCCACGACCCCCTGGACGAGCGCCAGGAGCACCAGCGCCCCGGCGACGATCCGGAAGCCGCGGGCGTCCTTGAGCAGGAGGAACACGGCGGCCGGGACCAGGACGAAGACCTGGAGGTAGCGGACCAGGCCCGGCAGGGCCGCGGCCGGGTCCACCGCCGTCACCGTCGCCACCGCGAAGCCCACGGCGGGCAGCCCCAGCACCAGGGCCGCGGCGCCGCTGAGCGGGCGCCGCCGGAGGTGCAGCAGCCGCCCCGCGCAGACCAGCACCGCGATGCCGGAGGCCACATCGGCCGGCCCCACCGCCGGGCCGTCGCCGCCCCCGGTGCCGTACGGCAGGGCGACCAGCAGCACGGCCGCGACCAGGGGGAGCAGCGGCCACCGGCTCCGCCACCCGCCCGGGGACGGACGCGGAACGGTACGGGCCGGGGCCCCGGGCGCCGGAGCGGTCAGGGTGGCGGCCATGGTCAGCTGCCTCCGAGCCGGAAGAAGGAGCCCGCCGTACGCACCAGCACGCACGCGTCCTGCCACAGGGACCAGGTCTCGATGTAGCGGTTGTCGAACCGGGCCCGCTCCTCGATCGAGGTGTCTCCGCGCAACCCGTTGACCTGCGCCAGCCCCGTGATGCCCACCGGCATCCGGTGACGGGCCTGGTAGCCGGGGTGGGTGCGGCTGAACTGCGCGACGAAGAAGGGGCGTTCGGGCCGGGGGCCGACCAGGCTCATGTCGCCGCGCAGGACGTTCCACAGCTGCGGCAGCTCATCCAGCGAGCTGCGGCGCAGCAGCCGGCCGACGCGGCTCACCCGCCCGTCGGAGGCCACGTTCCACCGGGTCGCCGACTCCTGGGCGTCGGCGGGCCGCAGCGTACGGAACTTCAGCAGGACGAACGGGCGCCCGTGCCGGCCCACCCGCTCCTGCCGGAAGATGACTCCGGGACCGTCCGAGAGCCGTACCGCCAGCGCGCACACCGCCATCAGCGGCGCCACCAGCACCAGGCCGATGCCCGCCAGGAGGGCGTCCATCGCCCGCTTCGCCGCATGGCTCACGGGCCGGTGCGTGCCGTCCTGGAGCGGGTGGGCGGCGAACCCCCACAGATGGTCGGGGCGGCCCCCGGCGGGGCGGGTGGCGACGGCGGTGCCGCCGGTGACCAGCCACACCCGGCAGCCGTGCCCGCGGAGCAGGGCGAACAGGGCGGCGCCGCCGGGGGTGGCCTCGGGCGGCGCGGTGAACACCGCGTGCCGCACGCCGTTCTGCACGACGGCCCTGCCCACCTCCTGCTCGGTGACCAGGACCGGCAGCTCCACACCGTCCGGCCGTGCCGCCGGCTCCTCGGCCGGGGCGCCGGGGGCGGCGACCCGGCCGACCGGGCGGAGCCCGTACTCGGGGTGGCCGTACAGCGCCGCCGTCACCTGACGGGCGACCGGGCCCTGGCCCACGATCAGCGTCGACAGGGGGTTGCGGACCGCCGCCCGGTGCCGGATCCGGTGCGCCACCGCGCGCCCGGAGGCGCACAGCAGGGCCTGCGCGGCCGCCGCGTACGCGACCACCGCCCAGCCGGTCCCGTGGTGCGGGGCCCAGGCCTCGACGACCTCCGTGACCACGTACCACTGGAGCAGGCCGAGGCCCAGGAGCGCGGGCACTTCGGAGAGCACCGAGGGGGAGAGGCCGAGCCGGTAGAGCCCCCGGTACGCGTGCAGCGCCGGCTGGGCCACCGCCTGGACGGCGATCACGGGCCAGGGCCAGCCGGCCGGGGCGCACAGGGCGAAGGTGAGGGCCAGCGCGGCCGCGTCGGCGACGAGGAGCTGCACGGCGGGCGCGCGGCGCGCGGCGCTGCGTCCGCCGCCGAGCTCCCGCGTACCGCCGTCGCCTCTTCGCGGCGGATGAACCGTGTGAGCCTGTACGGCTGTTGCCCGGCCGGCGCCGGGAACCGGTGCGCTCTCCATCGTCATCGCTCGGTTCGCTTCCTCGTCGTAGGGGCGGACAGGGAGACAAGTTCCTGGTAGAGACCGGCAACCGCCCCCGCGGTCCGTCGGACGTCGAACGTGGCCCGAGCGTGGCGCAGGGCCCGGTGCGAGACCGCCTCGCGCAGCTCCGGATCGGTGAGCAGGGCGGTGAGCGAGGCCGCCAGCGCCACGGGGTCCTCGGGCGGTACGAGAAGGTGGTCCTCGTCGCCCGGCGGCAGGCTCTCCCGCGCCCCGCTCACATCGCTCATCACCACGGCCCGGCCGCAGGCCATGGCCTCCAGCGGGGCCAGCGCCATGCCTTCCCAGCGGGACGGCAGGACGACGACGTCCGCCGCGTGGATCCACGGCCGCACGTCGCCGCTCGCCCCGTTGAACAGGACACCGGCCGGGGCCGAGCCCTCCAGACCGGCGCGGTCGGGACCGTCGCCGACCAGGACCAGCCGCGCCCCCGGTACCCGCATCCGCCGCCAGGCGTCCAGCAGGACGTCCTGGCCCTTCTGCCGGGTCAGACGGCCGACGCAGACGACGAGGGGGGCCCGCGGATCCATCCCGGCCGGCAGCGGCAGCGAGGTCCGGGCCGCGGCGCGCCCGGCCTGTCCGCCGGGACGGAAGCGGTCGAGATCGATGCCGTTGTGGATCACCGACCAGCGGGCGGCGATGCCCGCCTCCTGGCCGGTGCGCCGCTCGGACTCGCTGACGCACAGGATGTGGTCGGCCCAGCGCGCCCCGAACCGCTCCCAGCCCACGGCCAGTTCGGCGGTAGGGCCCTCCACGGCCTCGAAGGACCAGGCGTGCGGCTGGAACACCGTGGGCACCCGGCCCCGCACGGCGATCCGGCCCGCGAGCCCCGCCTTGGCGCTGTGCGCGTGCACCACGTGCGGGCGGCAGTCGCGGACGATCCGCCGCGCGGCGGCCACCTCACCGGCCAGCCGCGGGCCCGGGGCCCGGGTGGCGGACCAGCCCCGGACCTGAGCCCCGGCGGCGGCCGCCCCGACGGCCAGCGGGCTCCCGGGCCAACAGGCCACCACGGGCCGCAGCCCGGCGCCGGCCTGGGCCCTGACGAGATCGGTGACGACCCGGGCCACTCCACCGTCCACGGGCTGAACCAAATGAAGGACCGTCAATTGTCTTTCTTCGGTGGGACGCATGTGCAGCACGTACGGCTCTCTTCGCTCAATCCGGTGAGTAAAGCCGAAGTGCACTTTGGCAGACATGTGGCGAAATCGTGCGCGTGACTCGCTCATACGACCACGTGAGGATTACCCGCGGGACGCCGCTGATCAGGTGGTCCGCGCCGTCTTTCCGTATCCCTGCGGGTGGCGTCGGAATCAGGCACTGAAAGGGCTTGCGGGAAGCGGGCGCAGGAGGAATTCCCATACCGGCCGGAGGAATTGCTCCGGTCAGGTGTCACCCCGTTCGCCGCATCGTGCGGGCCGCCGTCCGCCGAGGTGTGTGGCGCCCCCATGCGGTTGACGGGCAGCCGGTTCTATTGTCGGCAAAGGGGCCCGCACGGGTGCCCTGGAAGCCGTCGTCCCGGGTCCTGCGGATCGCGGTCTCGGCGGGGGCGCCGACGGCCGGGGCACCGGCGGCCGGGAGGCGACGGCCCCGGGGAGGCGGGCGGACCCCTAAGCCCGCGTCCCGGGCGCCGGCGCGGCCCCCGGGGCGTTCACCCGGCGCGGTCGACCAGGAAGGGGATCAGGGTGAGCAGGTCCCCGCGCGCGCCCTCGGTCAGCTCCACCCCGTCCAGGCAGGCGCGGGCGGCCCGCAGGTGCTCCCGGGCCTCGGTGACCGTGGCCCGGCGCCCGCCGGCCTCGTCGATCAGCTCGGCGGCCCGGCGCAGCCCCGCCTCGTCGAGCGGTCCGGCCCCGGTGAGCAGGGTCTCCAGCCGCCGGGCCGCCGGGTGCTCGCAGGCCAGGGCGGCGAGGACCGGGAAGGTCTTCTTGAGCCGCCGCAGGTCGCTGTGGACCGGCTTCCCCGTGATCTGCGGATCGCCCCAGATGCCCAGGAGGTCGTCCACCGCCTGGAACGCCACGCCCAGGTGGCGCCCGGCCCGGTCCAGCGCGTCGGCGGTGGACGCCGGGGCCCCGGCCAGCACCGCCCCCAGGGCGGCCGCGCAGCCGAGCAGGGCCCCCGTCTTGTGCGTGGCCATCGCGCGGTACTCGTGCGGCAGGACCGCCTCGGGCCCGGCCCACGGCCGGGACTCGAAGAGGAGGTCCTGCGCCTGGCCGTGCACCAGGTCGCCCAGCGTCCCCGCCAGACGGCGCACGGCCGCCGCCCCCGTGGGGCCGGGGATGTCCGTCAGGGTCCGGACGGCCAGTGCGAACAGGGCGTCGCCCGCCAGGACCGCGGGCCCGGTGCCGTACGCCTTCCATACGGTCGGGCGGCGGCGCCGGGTCTCGTCGCCGTCCATGATGTCGTCGTGGATGAGGGAGAAGGTGTGGACGAGCTCGACGGCGACCGCACCGGTGACCCCGTCCTGGCCGCTGCCCCCGGCGGCCTCCGCCCCGAGCACCGCGAGCGCCTGGCGGACCCCCTTGCCCTGCGAACCGGGGACCGGGTCGCCGTCGACCCCGCTCCAGCCCAGCGAGAAGGCGGCCGTCTCGGCGTGCCAGGGGTGGAGCCGGCGCACGGACGCCACCAGCGCGGGCCGGACGAGCTCGCGGCACCGGTCGAGTATCTGCGGCGCGGCGGCCTGACGGGTCGTGGACAGCGTCATCGGCCCTGGGCCCCCTCGCGCGCGCCGGACCCCGTGCCGGCGCCTGCGGCCGACCGCGGCACGTCGGCGGGTCCCACGACGGGCTCGGCGCTCCCCACCGGACCCTCACCGCCTGCGCCGGCCGCCCCGGGTCCCGTGGCCGGTGCCACCCCCAGCTCCGCGTACGCCTTCTCCACCATCTCCCGGGCGTTGAGCAGCCCGATCCGGCTCAGCCTGCCCCGCAGCTCGTCCAGCGCCGCCGCCGTGGCCGCGCGGTCCCGGCCGAGCCGGGCGCGCGCCTTGACCAGGCCCAGGGCCGCCAGCGCCTCGCCCCGGGGCTCGGTCATCGCGCGGAACTCCGCCAGCGCCTGCTCGTAGACCTCGCGGGCCTCCTCGTACCGCCCGGCGCGGAAGAGCACGTTGGCGCGCATCTTGTGGTTGTAGGCGAGCGCGCTGGAGAGCTTCATCTCCCGGCAGGTGGTCTCGGCCTCGGCGAGGAGGCCGAGCGCGCGTTCCGTCCCCCCGTCCCGCAGGGAAACGATGTCGGCGATGCCGCGCAGGGCCCAGGCCCGCCCCCGCCGGTCGTCGGCGTCGCCCGCGAGGGCGGCCGCCTCCTGGAACATCTCCAGGGCCGAGTCGAGCTGCCCGGTGTTGCGGTGGATCTGCGCGATGCCCTCCAGGGCCCACACCGTGTGGCGGGCCTCGCCCCGGGCGCGGGCCTCGGCGAGCAGTTGCTCGTGCAGCGTCGCGACCCTCTCGTAGTCGCCCTGGATGCGGCCCGTCTCGGCGAGCCCGGCCAGCGAGTAGCCGCGCGCGACCACGTCCCCGCCCCGCCTGCCGAGTTCGGCGGCGAGTCCCAGCAGCCGGAACGCCAGGCGCAGCGAACCGCGTTGACGTGCCAGCGTCCCCCCGCTCCACAGCGCCCAGGCCATCGCCCCGGTGGCCCCGGCCGAGCGCGCGGCCCGGTAGCTGGCCTTCCACGCCCGGTCCGCCTCCTCGACCTGCCCCAGCCGGCGGTGCGCCTCGGCCACGGCGAGCCCGGTGCGGGCCACCTCCTCCTGGGTGCCGGAGAGTTCGGCCTGTTTCAGATGCCGTACGCCTTCGGCCAGTACGTCGGTCAAGGAGGCGTTCACCGACATCGTGGTGAGCGCGCCCTGGTACTCGGGCGCCAGTGCCTTGGTCTGCATGGGAGCCTTCCGCGCGGAGGTCCGGGCCGTTCCGGTGTCCACTATGCGCCATGTGTATACATGGAGTGCATAGTTGGCTGGTTCTCCGAGCCCGGTACAGGTGGAGGCGGACGCCGCTCGTGCCGGGCGGCGAACCGTTCTGTCGGTGATCAAGACGGCGGCGGGGCGCCCAGGGTTGCTCGGGCCGCGCAAGACGTTCTTCCGGAGCGTCCCCGCGGCATGACCGAAGCCTCAGGTGTCACACCGAAACCTCAGACGTCAGCGGACGCCCGGCGGTTCGTGCAGTCCGAAGGGCGAGCCCTGGTCGTCGCGGCAGAGCCGGAAGCGCCCGAACCGGGCGGCCGACGCGTCGTCCTCGCCGAGGTCCGTGCCCTCCACGCTGCCGCCCAGTTCGCGCACCCGCGCCACCGCCGCGGCCATGTCGTCGACCCGGAAGAAGAGGTACGGCCCGCCCTCCGGGTCGCCGCCGTGGACGCCCCCCTGCCCGCTGGGCGTCCCGATCGCGTAACCACCCTCGCCCGCGGGGCCCGGCTCGAAGTTCCACCCGAACAGCGCGCCGTAGAACGTCCTGGCCTTCTCGGGGTCGTCCACCCCGAGCTCGAAGAAGGAGATCTCACCGGCCATCGCGGGCACCTACCGTCTCTGCGGGGGCTGCGCGCGGTGCGGGGCGCCGCACCCACGCTCCCTCCCACCGTACGGCGACGGTTCCGCCCGCGCAGCGCCGCCCGCGGGCCGCCCCCCCGTACGGGCGAACAGGACGGGCGGCGGACCCGCGGCCACGCTGCAATGGGCGGGTGACGGCACCCCCGGACGACTGCCTCGCACGCAACGAGTGGATCTGCGGCGCCTACCTCTCCAGCCGCCGGGAGATCCTCTGGGACGCTGCCCTCCAGCACCTCCAGCTCACCGCGCTCGCCGTGCTCATCGGACTCGCCCTCGCCGTCCCGCTGGCTCTTGCCGCCCGCCGCCGGCGCTGGGCGGCCGGGCCCGTGCTGGGGCTGACGACGATCCTCTACACCATCCCGTCGCTGGCGATGTTCTCGCTGCTGCTGCCGGTCTACGGACTCTCCGCCGGGCTCGTCGTCACCGGGCTCGTCCTCTACTCGCTGACCCTGCTGGTCCGCAACATCCTCGCCGGGCTCCGGGCCGTCCCCGAGGAGACCCGGCAGGCCGCACGCGGCATGGGGTACGGGCCGATGCGCCTGCTGCTGGCCGTGGAACTCCCGCTCGCCCTGCCCGCCGCCATGGCCGGCCTGCGGATCGCCACCGTCTCCGCCGTCTCCCTGGTCACCGTGGGGGCGATCGTCGGCTACGGGGGCCTCGGCAACCTCATCTACTCCGGCATGAACACCTACTTCAAGGCCCAGGTGCTGACCGCCTCCGTGCTCTGTGTCGTCATCGCCGTCGCCGCCGACCTGCTGCTCCTGGGGGCCCAGCGGCTGCTGACGCCCTGGACGCGGAGGCAGGCGTGAAGCCGCGGCGGAAGAGGGGGCGGCCATGAAGACCCTCTCCGACACCTGGTCCTGGCTCACCACCGCCACCCACTGGTCGGGGCCCGACGGGATCGGGAACCGGCTCGGCGAACACCTCTTCCTCACCGTCGTCTGCCTGCTCATCAGCTGCCTGATCGCGCTGCCCGTCGCCCTGGTCCTCGGCCACCTCGGCAAGGGGGGCGCGCTCGCCGTCAACATCTCCAACATCGGCCGGGCCGTCCCCACCTTCGCCGTGCTCGTGCTGCTGCTGCTCACCCCCGTGGGCACGTACGGCCAGTGGTCGACGATCATCGCGCTCGTCCTGTTCGCCGTGCCGCCGCTGCTCACCAACGCCTACGTGGGGATGCGCGAGGTGGACCGGGACGTCGTGCGGGCCGCCCGGGGCATGGGCATGACCGGCCGGCAGATGCTGTGGGGCGTGGAGCTGCCGCTGGCCCTCCCGCTGATCCTCACCGGGGTCCGGATCGCCGCCGTGCAGCTGGTCGCCACCGCCACCCTCGCGGCCCTGGCCGGCGGCGGCGGTCTCGGCCGGATCATCACCGCGGGGTTCAATCTCGCCTCCACCCCGCAGGTGGTGGCCGGGGCTGTCCTGGTGGCGGTCTTCGCCCTCCTCGTGGAGAGCCTCTTCGAGGCGGGACAGCGCATGGCCCCCGGCCGGGGGCGGGAGGCCGCATGATCCCCGCCCGCGCGCGCCGGGCCCTGGCCGGGCTCCTGCTGCTCGCCGCCACCGCCTGCGCCACGGGCCCCAGCCTGGAGAGCCAGGGCGAGGTCACCGCGCCGCCCGGCGACAGCCGGGAGCTGACCGTCGGATCGGCCGGATTCACCGAGAGCGACCTGCTGGCCCAGATGTACGCCCTGCTGCTGGAGCGCGCCGGATACTCCACCGACATCATCTCCGTGACCAACCGCGAGATCTACGAACCCGCCCTGGAGAGCGGCCAGATCGATGTCGTACCGGAGTACGCGGCGACCTTCGCCGACTGGCTGAACGCCAAGGCCAACGGTGCCGACGCCACCCCCGTCGGATCGCCCGACCTCACCGCCACGATGAAGGCGCTGCGCGCGCTCGCGGCCCCGCGCGGGCTCACCGTGCTCGACCCCGGCAGGGCCGTCGACCAGAACGCCTTCGCGGTCGCTGCCTCCTACGCGAAGAAGCACGGCCTGAAGACGCTCGGCGACCTCGGCCGGGCGGAGCTCCCGGTGCGCCTCGCGGCCGGCGACGAATGCGTACAACGGCCCTACTGCGCACCCGGGCTGCGGAAGACGTACGGCATCGACATCGTCGCCGTCGACCCGAAGGGCGTCGGCACCACCCAGGCGAAACAGGCCGTCCAGAACGGTCAGGACCAGATGGTCCTGACCACCACCACCGACGCCACACTCGACCGGTTCGGGCTGGTGCTCCTGGAGGACGACAAGAAGCTCCAGAACGCCGACCACGTGGTCCCCGTCGTCAACCGCGCCCGCGCCGGCGGCGACGGGGTGCGCGACGCCCTCGGCAGGCTCAACACCGTCCTGACCACCGCCGACCTGGCGTCCATGAACGAACAGGTCGACAGCTGGCGCAGGCTCCCCGAGGACGTCGCGCGCACCTACCTGGAGTCGAGGAAGCTCATCCCGAAGAGCTGACGGCTAGGGCACCGGCGGCCAGGGCACGTCCTTGAGCAAGGGCAGGATCTCCGCGTCCTCGTAGTCGAGGTGGGCGGTCAACTCCTCGGTCATCCGGGCCAGTTCCGCGCGGAAGCGGTCCGGTTCGGCGATGGCGACATCGGCCAGCAACTCCGCCAGGGCCGACTGCACGGCCGCGATGGACCGGTGTTCCTCCCGCAGCCGGTCGAAGGCGTGACGGAGGTGGGGGTGGTACCCCTCCATCACCGGGAACACATGGCCGTCCTCACCCCTGTGGTGGAACTCCAGCGCCTGGCAGAACGCCAGGCAGCGCTGCCGGATCTGGAGGCCGAGGCCGGGCGGCGGTGGTGCGCCGGCTCCCCGGTGGGCGGACCGGGCGGCGAAGTGCGCTTCCGTCTCGGCGTGCACCTGGGCCAGTTGGCCGCGCAGCCAGGTGTGGACCTCGGTGAGCTTGCCGGCCAGCGAGGTGATCTCGGGGGCCGGTTGCCGCGGGTCGGGGAGTTGCAGGATCACGACCGGCAGCGCCCGGTCGGTCGCCGCCTGGTACTCCCCGTATCCGGGGGCCTCGGCCACCACCCGGGCGAAGAGCTCGTCGCGCGCGGGCCCTTCGGCGGGTACGGCGATGGTCGGGAACGCCTGATCGCCCAGCTCCACCTGGACCGCCGGGCGGGCCAGGAGGTTGTGGTACCAGTCGGGGTGGTGTGCGGCGCCGAGGTTCGAGCCGACGACCAGCAGCCGGTCGCCGTCGCGGACATGGCCGAGGGGGGTGGTGTGCGGCTTGCCGGTGCGGGCGCCGGTGGTGGTCAGCAGGAGGAGGTCGGTGCCGGCGAAGGGGCCGCCGACCTTCCCCGCGTTGGCACGGAACTCATCGATGACGGACTGCTGGAAGGCAGAGGGCATGGGTGTTCTGGGTCTCCCGGAAAGAGGGGCGGGCACAGCGAGGCCCGGCAGGAAGGGGCGCGGGACCGGGCGCGGCGCGAGAGGCGCACGCGGTCGCGGAGGTGTCAGGAAGAGCGGGCGGTGAGTGAACTCATCACGTCGTCCCTGGAAGAAGGTGCCGGCTTGGCCGCCGGCCGGCCCAGATCTCTTTGGCCGACGCCACGCTGCACGCACCCCATTAGAACGAGACCACCCGGGCGCTGTCAACGCGGGTGTCCCTCACCGCTCCTCGCCTGCCCCTGCCTCCGGCGCTGCCGCCGGCCGCCCTCCTTCAGGGGGAGCTCAGTTGAGGGTGTCGGGGTCCGGTCCCGTGCGCATACCGCGGTCCAGACCGGCGATCGCGTCCATGTCCGCGGCCGACAGCTCGAAGCCGAAGACGTCGATGTTCTGCCGGATGCGCTCGGGCGTGACCGACTTGGGGATCACGATGTTGCCGAGCTGGAGGTGCCAGCGGAGCACCACCTGGGCGGTGGACCTGCCGTGCCGCTCGGCGATGGAGACCAGCACCTCGTCCTCGAGCAGAGCGCCCTGGGCCAGCGGGCTCCAGGCCTCGGTGGCGATGGAGTGCTCGGCGTGGAAGGCGCGCAGTTCGGCCTGCTGGAGGCCGGGGTGCAGCTCGACCTGGTTGACGGCGGGGACCAGGGTGCCGGTCTCCAGCAGCCGCTGGAGGTGGGCGGGCTGGAAGTTGGAGACACCGGCGGCCCGGATCCGGCCGTCGGCCACCAGCTTCTCCAGGGCGCGCCAGGTCTCCGGGTAGAGGTCGTGGGCGGGCGTCGGCCAGTGGATGAGGTAGAGATCCACGTGGTCGAGGCCCAGCTTGGCGAGGCTGGCGTCGAACGCGGCGAGCGTCGCGTCGTAGCCCTGGTCGGCGTTCCACAGCTTCGTGGTGATGAACAGCTCCTCGCGGGGGAGCCCGGAGGCGGCCAGGGCGCGGCCCACACCGACCTCGTTGCCGTAGATCGCCGCCGTGTCGATGGACCGGTAACCCGCCTCCAGGGCGGTGGTGACGGCGGCCGCGGTCTCGTCGTCGGCACTTGGAAGACGCCGAAGCCGAGCTGGGGGATGGCCACCCCGTTGTTGAGGGTGACGGTGGGGACGGTCGGAGCGGTGGGCATGGGGGGCCTTTCGGTTCGTGCTGCGCACGCCGACATCAATGGCGTACGAGGCTTACTGGCGTCGACAGTAATTGCAAGCGCGGGTTACATGCAAGCGCGGGTAAGGGGTGGGGGCGTGCGATCCGCGCGGCCGGTGCGTCCATGTGCGGCCCCCGGCTCACGCGTCCGCCACGGAGTCGAAGTCCACCTCCTCGCGCCCCACCCCCTGGGCGTCCGCGTCCACCGACCGCCGCAGCGCCTCATGGAGCTTCGCCGGGGTCAGGACCCCCAGGAACCGGGCCCCGTCCAGCACCGCCACCCACCCCGCGTCGTGCTGGAGCATCTCGCTGAACGCCTGCTTGAGCGGGGCGCCCACCGGCACCCACGCCTCCATCCGGCGGGCCAGGGCGCCCACCGTCCCCCGCTCCCCGGCCGCCCGCAGCGCATCCGCCGACACCCAGCCGTGCAGCTCACCCCTGGCGTTCAGCACCACCGCCCAGCGGGCCTGTGCCGCCCGCAGCCGGTCCGCCGCCACCGGCGCCGGCTCGTCCAGCCGGGCCACCGGAGGCTCCTCCAGGTCCTCCGGCTCGATCGCGGTCACCGACAGCCGCTTCAGGCCCCGGTCCGAGCCGACGAACCGGGCCACGTACGGGGTCGCCGGGGTGCCGAGCACGGCGGCCGGGGTGTCCAGCTGCTCGATGCGCCCCTCCCCGTACACCGCGATCCGGTCCCCCATCCGCACCGCCTCCTCGATGTCGTGCGTGACCATCAGGACCGTCTTGCGCACCCGCTCCTGGAGGGCCAGGAACTCGTTCTGCAACCGTTCGCGCACCACCGGGTCCACCGCCCCGAACGGCTCGTCCATCAGCAGCACCGGCGGATCGGCGGCGAGCGCCCGCGCCACACCCACCCGCTGGCGCTGGCCGCCGGAGAGCTGCGAGGGATAGCGCGAGCCGTACGTCCTGGGGTCCAGGCCCACCAGGTCCAGCAGCTCCGCCGCCCGCTCCCGGGCCCGCGCCCGCTTCCAGCCGACCAGCGCGGGGACGGTCGCGGTGTTGTCCAGGACCGTGCGGTGCGGGAAGAGGCCGACCTGCTGGATCACATAGCCGATCCGGCGGCGCAGCTTCACCGGGTCGATCCCGGCGATGTCCTCGCCGCCCACCAGGATCCGGCCCGAGGTCGGCTCGATCAGCCGGTTCACCATCATCATCGTGGTCGTCTTGCCGCAGCCCGACGGCCCGACCAGCGTCACCAGTTCACCCTCGGCCACCTCGAAGGAGAGCTCGTCGACCGCCGTCGTACCGTCCGGGTAGACCTTGCCGACCTGCTCGAACCGGATCATGTCCGCACAGTAGGAGCGCCCGGGGCGCGGCGCACACGGACCGGGACTGTCCGGGTCACCCGCCCCCTGGCCGCCGGCGGCCGGCCATGTGCTGAACTGGGCCTTTCAACAGGACAGGCCCGGACCCTCGACACAGGAGCCTCTCGTGAACACGTACCGTCAGCCCGGCGTCGTCCTCACCGACCGGCGTTTCACCGTTCCCCTCGACCACAGCGACCCCGGCGGCGAGCAGATCGAGGTGTACGGGCGCGAGGCCGTCGCCGCCGGGCGGTCGGGCGGGGAGCTGCCCTGGCTGGTCTACCTGGAGGGCGGCCCCGGCTTCGGCGCCCGCCGTTTCGTCGGTACGGAGGCCTGGCTCGGCCGCGCGCTGCGCGAGTACCGGGTGCTCCTGCTCGACCAGCGCGGCACCGGCCTGTCCACCCCCGCCAACCGGCAGACCCTCCCGCTGCGCGGCGGCCCCCGCGAACAGGCCGACTACCTCGCCCACTTCCGCTCCGACGCCATCGTCCGGGACTGCGAACTCATCCGGCAGCGGCTCACCGGCGGCGCGCCCTGGACCGTGCTGGGCCAGTCCTTCGGCGGGTTCTGCGCGGTCCGCTACCTCTCCTCGGCGCCCGAGGGGCTCGCGGCGGTCCTCATCACCGGCGGGCTGCCCTCGCTGGACGCCCACGCCGACGACGTCTACCGGGCCGCGTACCCCCGTGTCGAGCGGAAGGTCGCCGCGCACTACGCCCGCTACCCGCAGGACGTCGAGCGGGCCCGCGCCATCGCCGCCCACCTCGCCGAGCACCGCCCCGAGAGCGCGGGCCACCGGCTGACGCCCGAGCTCTTCCAGTCACTGGGCATCCTGCTCGGCGCCGGCAACGGCAGCCACCAGCTCCACCACCTCCTGGAGAACGCCTTCGTCCGCACCCCGCACGGCACCGAGCTCTCCGACGCCTTCCAGGAGGCCCTGCGCTCGGCCACCTCGTTCGCCGGGCACCCGCTCTACGCCCTGGTCCACGAGGCGATCTACGGGCAGGGCGAGCGCGCCACCGGCTGGTCTGCCGAGCGGGTCCGCGCCGAGTTCCCGCAGTTCGACGCGGCGACGGCGCTGGCGGGGGAGGGGCCGCTCCTCTTCACCGGGGAGACGATCCACCCCTGGCACTTCGACGTCGACCCGGCGCTGCGCCCGCTGCGCGAGACCGCCGAGCTGCTGGCCCGGCGCACCGACTGGCCCGTCCTCTACGACCCCGAGCGGCTCGCCGCCAACGAGGTGCCCGTCGCCGCCGCCGTCTACCACGACGACATGTACGTGGACACCCGGCACTCGCTGCGTACGGCCGCGGCGATCCGGGGGCTGCGCACCTGGGTGACGAACGAGTACGAGCACGACGGCGTGCGCGCCGGCGGACCGCGCGTCCTGGACCGGCTCCTGGCGATGGTCAGGGACGAGGTCTGACCACCACCCGCCCCGGGCCGCGCCCGGTCAGCGCTGGAGCACCTCCAGCGTGGCGTCCAGGTCGCCGCCGGAGCGCGGAGCCCGGTTGTACGGCAGCTTCGACAGGGCCGAGGCCATGCCGCAGGTGTCGGTGACGGCCGAGAAGACCAGGCCCGAGCCGATGCCGGCGGCCAGCCAGCGGGCGGCGGGGTAGCGGATGCCCGCCACCAGCCCGGCCACCACCAGCGAACCGGCCGCGAGCCGCACCTGGCGCTCCATGGGCCAGACGGCGCGGGCGCCCTCGGGCCGGTCCAGGCCGCGGCCGTCACCCTCCCAGGCGGACGTGCCGCCGGTGAGCGTGGCGGCCTCGATGTCGGCGCCCGCGAGGATCTCGCAGGCGCGGGTCGAACGGACCCCGGAGGCGCACACCACCAGCAGGGAGCCGCGCGCGGAGGCGGACTTCAGGGCGGGCAGGGCGTCGGGCAGCTTGTCGAGCGGGATGTTCAGGGCGCCGGGCACATGGCCCGCGGCGTACTCACCGGGAGCCCGCACATCGATCACGGTGAACTCCTCCAGACGGGCTGCGGCCTGGGCGGGGGAGAGGGATGCGGGGCTGGTCACGAGCGGGTTCCTTTCGTCGACCGGGGCTGCGCGCGGGAGGGCAGGGACTCTACACGTGTCTCCAGCACCGCAGGACGGGCTCACATTCCCTCCTCGTACCCGGATATCCGCCGCGCACGGCCGGGCCCGGTGATCGTCGGTAGCCTGCGGGTATGACGCAGCAGCGACTGGAACCCCTGCCCACCGACTGGAGCCGCGCCCTGGCGGTGGTGGCCCACCCCGACGACCTGGAGTACGGCGCGGCCGCCGCCGTGGCCGACTGGACCGACGGCGGCCGTGAGGTCGTCTACCTCCTCGCCAGCCGGGGCGAGGCCGGCATCGACACCCTGCCGCCCGAGGAGTGCGCGCCCCTGCGCGAGCGGGAACAGCGGGCGAGCGCCGCCGCCGTCGGCGTGCGTACCGTGGAGTTCCTGGACCACCGCGACGGGGTGATCGAGTACGGCGTCGGGCTGCGCCGCGACATCGCCGCCGCCATCCGCCGCCACCGCCCGGAACTGGTCGTCACCCTCAACCACCGTGACACCTGGGGCGGCGTCGCCTGGAACACCCCCGACCACCGGGCGGTCGGCCGGGCCACCCTGGACGCCGTCGCCGACGCGGGCAACCGGTGGATCTTCCCGGACCTGGCCGAACAGGGCCTGGAGCCGTGGAACGGGGTGCGCTGGAGCGCCGTGGCGGGCAGCGACCGGCCCACGCACGGCGTCGACGCGACGGCGGGCTTCGAGCGCTCCGTGGAGTCCCTGCTCGCCCACCGCACGTACATCGAGGCGCTGACCCAGGAGGAGCCGGAGAGGTACTGCCGCGCCTTCCTGGAGGACATGGTGCGCTCCGGTGCCGACCGGTTCGGCGGACGCCCGGTGGTCGCCTTCGAGCTCCTCGCCCACTGACACCACCGCGGCCAGCAGTGCGGTATTGACAATTCGGGTTGCCGATTCTGCAATGGGCGGATGAAGGAACACGACCGGGACGACCCCGAACTCGACGCCGTCCTCACCGGGGTCGGCCCCCGCCTGCGCCGCCTGCGCAAGGACCGCGGGGTCACCCTCTCCGCGCTCTCCGCCGCCACCGGCATATCCGTCTCCACGCTCTCCCGGCTGGAGTCCGGCGGCCGCCGCCCCAGCCTGGAGCTGCTGCTCCCGATCGCCCGCGCCCACGAGGTCCCGCTCGACGACCTCGTGGGCGCCCCGCCCGTCGGGGACCCCCGGGTGAGGGCCAAGCCGATCGTGCAGTACGGCCGGACGATGCTGCCGCTGACCGCCCGGCCCGGCGGCCTCCAGGCGTACAAGATGGTGCAGGAGGCGGACAGCGGCGAGGTGCCGGAGCAGCGCACGCACGAGGGGTACGAGTGGCTGTTCGTGCTCTCGGGGAAGCTGCGGCTGCTGCTGGCCGAGCACGATCTGGTGCTGGAGCCGGGGGAGGCCGCCGAGTTCGACACCCGGCTGCCGCACTGGTTCGGGCCGGCGGAGGGCAGGCCGGTGGAGTTCCTCAGCCTCTTCGGCCCCCAGGGCGAGCGGATGCATGTGAGGGCGAAGCCGAAGCGGGGCTGAGGGGGCCGCTGTCGGCCGTGCCGGGGTGCTCACCCTGTTCCCAGATGGGCAAGCGACCGCTTAGTATGCGCCGGAGCGGTGGTCACGCGAGCAGTGGTCGCACCCGCGGTGATGACGCGAGCAGTGGTAATGCCGACAGTGTTGTGGAGGCCCCTCATGCAGGCATGGCGAGTGCACCGGAACGGCGAGCCGGGCGAGGTGATGAGCCTGGAGGAGACGGACCGGCCCACCCCCGGTGACGGGCAGGTGCTCGTCCAGGTCCGCGCGGCGAACGTCAACTTCCCCGACGCCCTGCTCTGCCGGGGCCGGTACCAGGTGCGGCCGCCGCTGCCGTTCACCCCGGGCGTCGAGGTGTGCGGCACGACGCGGGACGGGCGGCGGGTCCTCGCCACCCCCGCCCTGCCCAGCGGCGGCTTCGCCGAGTACGTCGTCGCGGACGAGGCGGCCCTGCTGCCCGCCCCCGACGCCCTGGACGACGCCGAGGCGGCGGCTCTGCACATCGGCTACCAGACCGGCTGGTTCGGCCTGCACCGCCGCGCCCGCCTCCAGGCCGGCGAGACCCTCCTCGTCCACGCGGCGGCGGGCGGTGTCGGCAGCGCGGCCGTCCAGCTCGGCAAGGCCGCGGGCGCCACCGTGATCGGCGTCGTCGGCGGCCCGGAGAAGGCGGCCGTCGCCCGCGAACTCGGCTGCGACCTGGTCATCGACCGGCGCGGCGAGGACATCGTCGGCGCGGTGAAGGAAGCCACCGGCGGGCGTGGCGCGGACGTCGTCTACGACCCGGTCGGCGGCGAGGCGTACGCCAAGTCCGTCAAGTGCATCGCCTTCGAGGGCCGGGTCCTCGTCGTCGGCTTCGCCAGCGGGAACGTCCCCGCCCCGGCGCTCAACCACGCCCTGGTGAAGAACTACTCCATCGTCGGGCTGCACTGGGGCCTCTACAACACCAAGGACCCGGCCGCCGTCCGCGCCTGCCACGACGAGCTGACGAAGCTGGCCGCCCAAGGGATCGTCAAACCCCTGATCAGCGAGCGTGTCGGGATGGCCGCAGCGGCCGAAGCCGTCCAGCGTGTCGCCGACGGCGCCAGCACCGGCCGGATCGTCGTGCTGCCCGGAGGTGCCCGATGAGCCCCGCCGTCGACGCCACCGAGGTCCGCCGCCGCACCCGCGAGCTGCTCGCCGCACACCCGCCCGCCACGACGGAGCGCACGGACTTCCTCAAGGCCCGGTTCGACGCGGGCCTCGCCTGGGTCCACTACCCGGAGGGGCTCGGCGGGCTCGACGCGCCCCGCTCCCTCCAGCAGGTCGTCGACGCCGAACTCGCCGCCGCCGACGCGCCGGACAACGACCCGCGCCGGATCGGCATCGGCCTCGGCATGGCCGCGCCCACCGTCCTCGGCTTCGGCACCGACGAGCAGAAGCGGCGCTTCCTGCGCCCCCTGTGGGTGGGGGAGGAGGTCTGGTGCCAGCTCTTCAGCGAGCCCGGCGCCGGCTCCGACCTCGCGGCGCTCGCCACCCGGGCCGTCCGCGACGGGGACGACTGGGTGGTCGACGGCCAGAAGGTGTGGACGTCCAGCGCCCATGTGGCCCGCTGGGCGATCCTCATCGCCCGCACCGACCCGGACCTCCCCAAGCACCGGGGCATCAGCTACTTCATCTGCGACATGACCGCCCCGGGCGTCGATGTCCGCCCGCTGCGCCAGATCACCGGCGAGGCGGAGTTCAACGAGGTCTTCCTCTCCGGCGTACGCATCCCCGACAGCCACCGGCTCGGCCCCGTGGGTGAAGGCTGGAAGGTCGCCCAGACCACGCTGATGAACGAGCGTGTCTCCATCGGCGGCTCCCGCATCCCCCGCGAGGGCGGCATGATCGGCCCGGTCTCCGCGACCTGGCGCGAACGCCCCGAGCTGCGCACCCCCGACACCCACCAACGCCTGCTCACCCTCTGGGTGGAGGCCGAGGTCGCCCGGCTCACCGGTGAGCGGCTGCGCCAGCAGCTCGTCGCCGGACAGCTGGGCCCCGAGGGCTCGGGCATGAAGCTCGCCTTCGCCCGCCTCAACCAGGAGATCAGCGGCCTGGAGGTCGAACTCCTGGGCGACGAGGGCCTGTTGTACGGCGACTGGACCATGCGCCGCCCGGAGCTGGTGGACTTCACCGGCCGGGACGCCGGCTACCGCTACCTGCGCTCCAAGGGCAACTCCATCGAGGGCGGCACCAGCGAGGTCCTGCTGAACATCGTGGCGGAACGCGTCCTCGGGCTGCCCGCCGAACCCCGTAACGACAAGGACGTCGCCTGGAAGGACCTGAGCCGATGACTGCGCCCGCCCAGCCCCCCGCCACCCCCGACCTGCTCTACTCGCAGGACGAGGAGGACCTGCGCTCCGCCGTACGGGCCCTCCTCGCCGACCGGGCCGACGCGCCGACGGTGATCGCGGCGACCGAGTCCGACGCGCCGTACGACCCGAGGCTGTGGGAGGCGCTCGCCACCGGCATCGGCGCCGCCGGACTCCTCGTACCGGAGAAGCTCGGCGGCCAGGGCGCGTCCCACCGGGAGGCCGCGGTGGTCCTGGAGGAGCTGGGCCGCAGCGTGGCCCCCGCCCCGTACCTGACCAGCTCCGTCGTGGCGACCGAGACCCTGCTCGCCCTGGGCGGGGACGACGGCCCGGCCGTCCGCGCGCCGGAGGCCAGCTCACCCAGGAGCGCGGCG
>NZ_JBEYKR010000078.1:0-33363 GCF_040703535.1 Streptomyces sp. NPDC007346 | reverse complement strand
GCGGCGTCCGGCGGCTCACCGCGCTCCGGGCCGGGCTGGTGGCGGCCGTGCACCGCGCGCACGCCGACACCGGCGGCGGACCCGATGACGACGTCGTCCTGCCGGCGGAGCCGATGGCCCGGCTCCACTCCCGGCTCCCGTCGTGGGCGACACGGCGCCCGGTCTCGTACACCGGGTTCCTCCAGCGCGGGCCGGGCGGAGCGCTGTGTGTGAACCACATGTACGGGGGGTGGGGGCGCTTCGGCAGCAGGTTCCTGGATTCCGTGGCCCCCGAGGCGGCGCGGGAGACGGCCGCCGCGGTGTTCGGGGCGCTCGGACCCGGCGCCAGAGTGGCCCAGGTGCGCCCGGTCAGCGGCTTCAACGCCAACCTGCATCCCTTGTTCGTGCCGGAGGAGATCGGGGCGGACCGCTCGTACGCGGCTCTCGGCATGGATGACGTCGAACTCGTCCATGACGTGGACGGTGATGAGGTACGCGTCCGGGTCAAGGCCACCGGCGAGTGGGCCGATGTGCTCTACGCGGGGGTGTTCGCCCCGCTGCTGCTGCAGCCGAGGCTCGCGCCCCTGCTGATGGACCACCCGCACGGCATCACCGACTTCGGAGCCCTGGTGCCCCGTCACGTCACCGCCGTACCCGGTGGGGACCTGGTGCGCGCCCCCCGCCTGCGCCACCGCCACCTCGTGCTGCGCCGGCGCCGTTGGGAGCTGGCGGGCTCCACGGTGGCGGTGCTGCTCGCCGAACTCGCGGCCGAGGGCGAGGTGCCGGTGGGGGCGGTGGCGCGCTGGCGGGCGCTGCTCGGCGTGCCCGACCAGCTCTATCTGCGTGCCGCACCACCGGCCCGGGGCGGGCGGGTCGACGAGGACCTCCTGCGCGCCCTCGACCGCCCCAAGCCGCAGTACGTCGATCTCGGCGACGCGCTGCATCTGCGCTGCCTGGGCAAGTGGCTGGCCCGCCACCGGGACGGGGTGGTCCTGGAGGAGGCGCTGCCCGCCCCGGCCCGGGAGGAGAGGCACGCGGCGGTGGAGCTGGTGGTGGAGACCTACCGTGCCGGGCTGCCGCCGGGCCACCTGGTGGGCGATGCGGGCCGTGTGGCCGACCGTGCGTCCGCCGGGCACGCGAACAGAGGGGAAGAGAGATGACCGTCGAACAGGCGGCGCACAGCGGAACCGCCCCCGGGGCAGGGACCCGGCCGACGCCGGACGCGCCGGAGACGCCGGACGCGTTGGATTCGCTGGGGCGGTGGATGTTACGGCCGGGGGTCTCGGTGACCGTGCTCCACAACGGCGTACATCTGCGGGGCTGGATCACCAGCGTCACCCTGGAGGGCGGCCCCGGGCTGCCGGTGCTGTGGGACCGCCTGGCCGAGGCGCTGTCGACGGGCGGGAGCGGGGACAGGCACGCGGAGCTGGCCCGGTCCGCTCCGGTGGGTTCGCCGCTCCGGACGGCTCTGCTCACGGTGATCGGCCAGTTGCTCGACCACGGCCTCCTGGTCGAGCGCACCGCCGCGGAGGCGGCGGACGGGGCGGACCAGCGGTGGCTCGGAGCGGTCGCCGACCGGCCCGCCGCGGCGGCCGCCGCGCTCACCCGCAGCCGGGCACGGGTCCTCAGCTCACGTCCGGAGAGCCCGCTGGCCCGCATCGCCGCGCGGGCGCTCGACCGGGCGGGCATCCGGGCGCAGGTCGTCGAGGCGGCGGATCTGCCGGACGGGCAGGCCCTGCTCGTCACCGCCGGGCACGGCGAGCCCTCGGACATCGCACGGGAACAGGGCCTGAAGGGACAAGGCCCGGCGGAACAGGGCACGGCGGAACGGGCGGTGGCGGTCGGTGTACGGGCGGGCGTCGGGTTCGTCACCCCCGTGGGCAGCGCGGAGCAGGCGCGCGCCGACGCCGACGGGCTGGCCGACAGGTTGCGCCGGCGGGAGGTGCCCGGCTCGGCGGAGCACCCCGGGCTGCCCGCGCTCCTGGCCTCCTCGGCGGCGCAGCGGCTGGTGTGCGCGGTGGCCGGGCTCGGCGATCCGTCGGCCGAGGCGGAGGACGCCCGGCTGGTACCGGGACTGCCCACGGCACTCATCGCCGAGCAGGAGCCGTTGCGGGGTGAGTACCGGAACTGGCCGGGCCCCGTGCTCGTGGACGCCGACCGGGGCCGCCCCCGTGCTGCCGTACGTACGGCAGCCGAGGCGCTGGCACGTATCCCGGTGCTCACCGACCGGATGACCGGGGTGCTGGACGAACCGGTCCCCGGGGCCCTTCCTCAGCTGCCCGCGGCACTCGTCCGCTGCGCGGTGGAGGACGGCGACCTGCTGTCCGGTGCCGCCCGAGCCGACCTGGCCCGGCTGGAGGCGCTGTGCCGTGCCGCCGAACTCCGCCTGGGCAAGGGCGCGTCGGGCCCGGTGGCGGTCGGTGCGAGCCCGGAGCACGCGCGTGGGAGCGCGCTGCGGGCAGCGGCCGGCCTGCTGGGGTCCGTGGCGGTCGCAGGAGCCGGCCGGAAGGACGCGGCGGCGGAGGGCCTCGGGGAGGGCCCGGGAAGAAGCGCAGGCCCGGACGGCGAAGGCCGAGGCGCCGGTGGCGAAGGCCCGGACAGCGCAATGACCGTGGGCCGCCCCGTGCTCTGGAGCCCGGAGACCGCACGCCACCCGCAGGCCCGGCACTGGTGGTCCGTCCTGGTCCGGCGGCTCGGCGTCGACGCGGAGGTGTCGGTCTCGCGCCTCGACGCGGGCGGCGGGAGCGTGTTCCATGCCCGGGTTCGGGGGCGTACGACGGTGGGCGAGGCGCCCGGCGTGCTCGGCAGAGCCGCCGAGGCGTCGGCCGACGACGCCGTCGCCTTCGCCGCGCTCTCCGCCGTCGTCAGGGTCCAGGCGGCCGTCGGCATCCCGGCCGCCCGGCACCTGGCGACACCCAGCGGGGCGTCGGCCACGCTCGCCCGGTCCGCCGAGCTCGCGCCCTGGGAGGACGCGGGGTGGACGACCGCGTGGCTGGCGGAGCTGGCCGACCGGGAACCGGACCTCCAGGAGGCTCTGACCTGCCTGACCGGGTGGTCCCCCCAGCCGTGGCAGCCCCCGGCCGGTGCTCACGCCGACGTACACGCGCTGTGGTCGGCGCTCCGGCAGTGCGGCTTCTCGGTTCTCTCCGCCAGGTCCGAGCACGGGCACGGGCACGGGCCCGAGCACGGGTCCGAGCACGAGCCGGAACGCGAGCCCGAGCCCAGCGCACGCCCCACCTCCCAGGAAGGACTCCGGTGACCACCACAGACCCTCTCCGGCAAGCCCTGGCCGAGGAGACACCCACCCCGGTCCTCGATGCGGCGGGCGCCCTGCGACTCACCGAGGGCAGCGCCGTCGTGGTCCTGGACGCCTGGACCCTGGGGACGGCCGAGGAGCTGTCCCGGCACGCGCTGCGCCACCCGGTGACGCTCGTCCCCGTCCGGGGCGACGGGGCGCTGACGGTGGTGGGGCCCGTGCTGCGGCCCGGCGCGCGGGGGTGTCTGTCGTGCGGCGAGTACCGGCGGCTGGCGACGATCGGCGGCCGGGTGCCGTGGCACAGCCCCGGGCTGCGGCTGGAGGGCCGGCCCTCCCCCGCCTTCGTCGACGCCGTCGCCGTGCTGGCCGCGTCGCTCCGGCACGGGGACGGGGCGGTCGTCCACGTCGTGCACAACGGCCGGGGCACCTGGTCGACGCACCGCTTCGAGCCCGTGGGCGGGTGCGCGGTCTGCCTGCCGCTGCCGCCCGACGGTCCCGAGGTCGCGGAGGCGGCGTTCGGCCCGGACACCCGCCGTTCGCCGAGGCCTCCCTGCGATCCGGTGTCGCTGCGCGAGCCCAACCCACGGACGGGGGTGGCGGATCTGCGGGAGGCGCTGTTCGACGAGCGGTTCGGGCCGGTCCACCAGATCCTGCGCACCGAGGAGTCCGTGCACAGCCTGACCAGCGCGTACGTGACCTACGGCCGCCATACCCGTGACGGCGGCTACGGGCGGAGCATCGACTTCGAGAGCAGCGAGCGCGTCGCCCTGTTCGAGGCGGCCGAACGGCTGGCGTCGATGAGCCCCACCGGCCACCGGACCGTGCTGCGCGCCCCGTACGCGGAGCTCGGTCCCGAGCGGGCGGTGGATCCGGTCCGGCTCGGGCTGCCCGACCCCGTCCACCACGGCCACCCGGCCTCCGCGACCGTGCCCTACGCCCCGGATCTCGAACTGGACTGGGTGCACGGCTGGTCCCTGACCCGTGACGGTACGACGGCGGTGCCCGAGCACGTGGCCTACTGGGACCCGAGCCCGGACCGGCCCAGGGTGGTGTACGAGTGCTCCAGCGGCTGCGGGCTGGGCAACAGCCCGGCGGAGGCGGCGCTGTACGGGCTGTTCGAGGTCGCCGAGCGGGACGCGTTCCTGATGGCCTGGTACGCGCGCACCCCGCTGCGCCGGGTCGCCGTACCGGCCGAGGACCTGGAGGTGGCGCATCTCGTGGACCGGGCGGCGCTCGCCGGGTACCGGGTGGCCCTGTTCGACGCGACGAACGACTTCCAGGTGCCCTGCGTCATCGCCGTCGCCCTGCACCGGGGCGAACCCGCCACCGCTCCCCGGGCGTTCGTCGCCGCCGGGGGTCATCACCATCCGCGTGCCGCGATCCGCTCCGCCGTCGCCGAGGTGGTGACCAACGTGGTGAACGCCGTCCACCGGCACCGCGCCGAGCCGGAGATGTTCGACCGCCGGCGGCTGCTGCCGATGCTGGAGCGCCCCGAGCTGGTCACGACGCTCGCCGACCACGTGGCCGTCAACACCCTCCCCGAGGCCCTCTCCCGGCTGGACTTTCTCGACCCGGACGGCCCGGCGGCGGCCTGGCAGGAGGTCTGGCCCGAGGCGTCGGCGGCGGCACCGGTGCCGGATGTCGTCACCCTGCTGGACGAGACCGTGATCCGGCTGGCCGGTCTCGGCCTGGAGGTCGTCGCCGTACCGCTGAGTGAGTCCGCGGTACGCGACCGGCTCGGCCTGCACACGGCGAAGGTCGTGGTCCCGGGCTCGCTGCCGATGACGTTCGGCCATGTCAACCGGCGCACGCTCGGGCTCGACCGGCTCCTGGAGGTTCCGGCCCGGCTGGGACGCACGCCGCGCACTGCGCGCCATGACGAACTCGCGCTGCACCCGCATCCGTTCCCGTAAGACGCCCCGTAAGCCGGCCAACCAGAACACCGGATCACCGGACCACCAGGACAGGAAACCCATCCCGTGACGAACGGCCCCCAGGACACCTGGCTCAGTCTCCACTGCTTCCTGCGGTCCGCCCCCGAGGACACCGACGTCTTCCTCACCGAGGAAGTGGCCCCGCTCCTCGACGGGCTCGTCGCCGAGGGCGAGGCCACCGGCTGGTTCTTCATCCGCTACGACGAAGGCGGGCACCACCTGCGCATCCGGGTGCGCGGTGCGTCGGAGGCGCGGGCCGCGTCCCTGCCGAAGTCCCTCGCGCGGCGGGCCGAGCGGCTGCCGGTCCCCGATTCCGTACGCGGGCGGGGCGAACGCGGGCAGGCGGAGCACGCCGAGGTCCACGCGGAGCCGTACGTCCCCGAGACCGCACGCTACGGAGGGCCCGTGGCGCTGCCGGTGGCGGAGGAGGTCTTCGTCCGCTCCAGCCGGGTGGCCGTGCGGGCCGTCCGGGAGGCCCCGCGCGGCAGCGCCCGGCTCGCCCTGGCCATCGATCTCGCGCACACCACCGCTCTCGCCTGCGGCATGGACCGGCTCGCGGCGGCGCGGTGGTTGCGGCTCCACGCCGCGGGCTGGCGGTGGGCCGAGGGCGTACCGCTGCTCGGCCCCCAGCACGTCCACGCGAAGGTCAACAACGTCTACGCGCTGCAACGCGACGCCCTCGTGAGCCGTGCCCTGGCCGTGCGGCAGGCGCTGGAGGACGGCACGGCCCCCGGCACCCTGGCCGACTGGTACGACGGTGTCCGCAAGGCCGACCCGGTCCTTCGCTCCGCCTCCCCGCCGGGGGGCCGCCCACGGATCTGGGCGTCCCAGCTGCACATGCTCTTCAACCGGCTCGGCCTGGCGCCCGACGAGGAGCGGGCGGTGTGCCGGCTGGCCGCGCGCACGCTCCTGGACCGGGGCGAGGCCGCCTCGTACTTCCCGGACGGGTACGCCTCGCCCGACCGGCAGTACCTGGAGCGGAGCAAGTTCCACCTCGGGCGGGAACAGGACTCGGCCCCCCGCGACCTACCGGCCCGGAAGCCCGGTCCCCAGGGCGGCTCCGAACTGCCGCTCGCCGCGGGCCCGTTCCCGGACACACCCCTGCACACGGTGATGAACAGCCGTGTCTCCCGGCGGGGAGCCCTCACGGGGCCGCTGGACGCGGCGTCGCTCGGCACACTGCTGTGGGGCGCGCACGCGTCCGGGCACGAGTCGGTCCACCGGTTCGCCGGCGGCGGCGAACGGCTCATGCGCCACCGGCCCTATCCGAGCGCGGGCGCCCTCTACACCGCCGGTCTCCGGCTGATCGCGCTGGACGTCCAGGGGCTGGCGCCGGGCACCTACCAGTGCGTGCCCGACCGGCGCGCCCTGCGGTACGTCGGCCCGGCGCCCGCCATGGACGACATCAGGTCGCTGTCCTCGTACCTCTCACGCGCCGACGACGACCCCGACGGCATCGTGCCGGACGCGCTCCCGGTGGTCCTGGGCCTGTACGTCGATCTGGGGCGGCTCAGGGAGCGTTACGGCCTGCGGGCGCTGCGGCTCGGGCTCCTGGAGGCGGGGCACCTGGCGCAGTCGCTCCTCCTGACCGCCACGGCGCTGCGTCTGGGCACCACCCCGCTCGGCGGGTTCCGGGACGATCTGGCGCACGAGCTCTTCGGGCTGGACGACCTGGACCAGCCGCTCCAGTACGTGCTGCCGGTGGGCCGCCCTCCGGAGACGCCCGCGGTGGAGGAGCCGGGTCCGGGCGGTTAGGCGAAGGCGTCGAGGGCGACCTTCGCGGCGCCGGCGATCAGCGCGTCGTCGCGTTCGGCGTCCTTGATGTCGCGGCGGGAGAGGACGGCGAGCGCGATCGGGGCCGCGCGCGGCGGCCAGACGATGGCGATGTCGTTACGGGTCCCGTAGCCGCCGGTGCCGGTCTTGTCTCCGACCTCCCAGCCTCGGGGTGCGCCCGCGCGGATGGTGTGGTCGCCGGTGGTGTTGCGCTTCAGCCAGTCGGTGAGGACGGCCCGCTTGTCGGCGGGGAGGGCGGGCCCGAGGACGTACGCACGCAGGTCCGTGGCCAGGGCGCGGGGCGTGCTGGTGTCGCGGAGGTCGCCGGGGGTGGCGTCGGAGAGGGCCACCTCGTAGCGGTCGCAGCGGGTGACACGGTCACCGAGCCGGCGCAGGGCGTCCTGGAGGCCCCGGGGGCCGCCCAGTTCGCGGAAGAGCAGGTTGGCGGCGGCGTTGTCGCTGTACCGGATGGTGGCATCGCACAGTTCGCGCAGGGTCATGCCGGTGGCGAGGTGCTTCTCGGCGATGGGCGAGTGGCTGACGAGGTCCTCCTTGCCGTAGCGCACGAGGCGTTCCATCTGCGGGAGGCTCTTCCTGGCCAGTACGGCGCCGGCGAGCAGGGCCTTGCAGGTGGAGGCGTAGGCGAACCGTTCGTCGGGGCGGTGGGTGACGGTCCGTCCGTCGCCGGTGTCGATCGCGTACACGCCCAGCCGGGCGTCGAACTTCCGCTCCAGTTCGGCGAAGGCGCGGTCCGTACGGGGCGGGGGCGAGGCCGACGGCGAGGGTCCGGAGCCTGAACCGCTCCTCCCGGCCGGGGCGGTGTCCGGTCCGGCCGTCGAGCAGCCGGTGAGCGGGAGCAGGGCGGCACCGGTCAGCGCGGCGAGTGCGGCGCGGCGTGAGACGTGGGTGTGCGTACGGATGGGCACGGCGGAAGACCTCTTTCTCGACGGTGGTCGTGCGGCCTCGACGGTGGTCGTGCGGCGCACGGGCCCGGTCGGCGGACCGGCCGCGGGCCGTGCGATCGGCCTCTGCGGGAGTCAAACCCGCCGCCGGTCGGCATGTCGAATACGCTCTCGGCATCGGAGTGATTCACCAGCCATATCACCGCATGCCAGGGAGATGGAGTGCTGACGGAACGGCACCTGGAAATCTTCATCGCGTTGGCGGAGGAGGAGCACTTCGGTGCCGCCGCCCAACGGGTGGGGATCACCCAGCCGCCTCTCTCGCAGGGGTTGCGCCGACTGGAGGCGCTGCTCGGCGTGCGCCTGTTCGAGCGGGAGCGGGGGGTGTTCCTCACCGAGGAGGGGGGCCTGCTGCTCCCGCACGCCCGCCGGGCCCTCGCCGCCCTGGCGGAGCTTCGGGAGACCGGTGCCCGCGAGCACGCGGACGGGCGCCGCCTGCGGCTGGGGCTGGTGCCCGAGGTGCCGGCGTCCCTCGCGGCCGATGTGGCGGCCGCCCCGGTACGGGCGGGTGAGCGGAGCCGCATCAGCACGGTGACGGCTCCCACCGCGACCCTGCTCTCCGATGTCGCCTCGGGCCGCCTCGATCTGGCCGTCGTCCGGCACCCCTCCGTCCTGCACGGCCTCGCCGCCGGGCAGGTGGTCCTCCTGCCGACCTGGATCCTCGCCCCGGCCCGGCCGGCGGAGTCCGGTGGCACGCGTCCGGGTACGTCGCCGCACCCCCTGCCCGTCGCCGTGCGGCCCCGGGTGGAGGCGCCCGCCGCCCATGACCTGTTCGTCGACACGCTGGCGAGCCGGGGCCGCCGGGTGGAGACGGTGGTGGTCACCGACGAACGGGCCGGGCTGGCGCTGGTGGCGGCGGGCCAGGCCGTACTGGTCACGGCGGACGAAGCGTTGACGGCCTCGCGGGTCGAACGACGACGGGCGACCGATCCGCCGCTCCCCCTGCGGCTGCGGGTGGTCTGGAACCCTCGGCGTTCGGGTTCCGCCCCCGGCTCCGGTTCCGGGGACCCGGAAGGGATCGCACAGCTGCTGGAGGACGTCCTCGCCCGCAAGGCGGCGACGTGAACGGCTCCCGGCGCGACGGCGGGGTGGAACGGGCCATCCGCTCCCTCTTCGACGACGCCGGCGTCCGGGGCTGGCTGCACGTGGCGGAGCTGGACCGCCCGTCGGCCCGCGTGGTCATCGACCCGGACGAGCAGGTACCGATGGGCTCCGTCTACAAGGTGGCGCTCATGGCCGCCTTCTGCCGGCTGGCCGACGCGGGGCGGGTCGACCCGAGCCACCGGCTCACGCTGGAGGCCGCCGACCGGGTCCCCGGCCCCACGGGCCTGTCCATCCTGCGCGACCCGGTCACGATGTCGCTGCGCGACCTGGTGGTGCAGATGATGAGCGTCTCCGACAACACGGCGGCCCATGCCGTTCTGCGTACCGTGGGCCCCGAGTCCGTCGACCGGATGTGTGCCGACCTCGGTCTGCCGCACACCCGGATCCACGGAGGGGTCGTCGGTACCCTCGACCGGCTGGTCGCCGATACGGGCGCCGGGTCGCTGGACGCAGCCATGGCCCAGGTCGCGGACAACGACACCGTCGTCCCGCCGGACGTCTACGACCCCGCGTACAAGGCGTCCTCCACCCCGGCCGAGACCGCCCGGCTGCTCCGGGCGATCTGGACGGACGGCATCGCGTCCCCCGCGAGCTGCTCCTTCATGCGCGCGGCGATGCGCACCCAGCCGTGGGCCCACCGCCTCGCCTCCGGGTTCCCGTACGACGACGTGACCGTCTACGGCAAGACCGGCACGTTCGGCTCCATGCGCCACGAGGCGGGGGTGGTGGAGCTCGCGGACGGCAGCCTCTACACGGCCGTGGTCTTCACCCAGGCCGCCCGCGCCGACACCAAGCTCCCGCGCGCCGACGCCGTGATCGGCGCGGTGGCCAGGGTCGCGGTGGAGGAACTCCGCACACGCCAGGACGTCTGACCGGCCGACGGGGGCGCGGTGCGGCATCCTGGGCGCAGGACATCCAGTCGATGGAGGAGTACCTGTGGCTCTGACCCGTGACGAGCGCGAACAGTTCCTGGCCGAACCGCATGTCGCCGCGCTGGCCGTGGACTCGGGGGAGGAGGGACGCGCCCCGCTCACCGTGCCGATCTGGTACCAGTACGAACCCGGGGGCGACATCTGGATCATGACGGGGCGTAACTCGCGCAAAGGTCGGTCGATCGCCGGGGCGGGGCGGTTCTCCCTGATGGTCGACCGTGTCGAACCGACCGTCCGCTACGTGTCCGTCGAGGGCCCCGTCGTCTCGACGCTCCCGGCCACCCGTGAGCAGCTGGTGGAGATCTCGTCCCGCTATCTGCCCGCGGAGACGGTCGACGCCTACGTCGACCTGGCCTCGAAGGAACACGGTGAGCAGGTGGTCATCCACATGCGGCCCCAGCGCTGGCTGAGTTCGGACCTCGGCGCGTCCTGAGCCCTCGCAGGGCCCGGGGACACGGACTGGGCCCGCCCCCGAGGGGGCGGGCCCAGTCCGGCGCCGAGGGCTCAGTGGCCCTGGAGGTACTGCGCGTAGAAGTGGCCGCGCTCCGCCGCGAAGTGCTGCCTGTTCTCCTTGGCGTAGGTGATCCCGTACGGGCCACCGAGGTTGGTGTACTCGGCGTTCCCGCGGTGTCCTTCGACCGCCTGGTAGCCGGCACCGGCCTTGCCACCCTCCCAGCCGTCGGCGACGGCGGGCGTGGCCGCCACGAGGCCGGCCGCGGCGACGGCCGCGAAGGTGATGGCGATACGACGAAGCATGGGTGCTCCTTCTCAGCAACTGCGTAACGGATGGTGCGGAGCCCTAACCGTTACGCACGAGGGGCGTGGCGGTCGGACGGACACGCTCGGCTCGAAGGCAATACGCCTGGACGGAGCAACACGCCTTCCGGCGCCCCGCGGGCCCGCCTGTCCCGGTGTTCGCCCGCTCCCGCCGCCCACCCACAGCACAGGAAATCCCTGGTCCGCAATTGCGGACCAGGGATTTCCCCACGTATATTTGATTCTTCTGCGCTCACGCAGAAAGGCCCCACACGGAGGCCTTATAAGAAGAACCATATCCGGCAGGGAGCCGTTTTGTCAAACCGGGAAGCCGTTGAATTGCGGGAAGAGCAGGAATTCGTCGACCGTGTCCACGCGCGCGTCGACGAGCTGCGCGGAGTCACGGCCCGGCACGTCGAGGAGGCTCTGACGCCGGTCGGGACCGGGCTGCAGGCCCGGCTGGAGCGTGATGTGCTCGTCGCGGAGCGGTCGGGGCTGCTCGCCGCGCTGAACGCGGTGGACGGTTCGCTGTGTTTCGGGCGCATCGACCTGGTGGACGGCGCCGCGCACCATATCGGCCGCATCGGGATCCGTGAGGACGACACCGCGCACACGCCGCTGCTGATCGACTGGCGCGCGCCGGTCGCCCGGCCTTTCTATCTCGCCACCGGGCATGTGCCCATGGGGCTGCGGCGGCGTCGGCACATCACGTCCCAGGGGCGTACCGTCACCGAGCTGCACGACGAGATCCTGGATCTCGGGGACGACGACCGCACCGGTTTCGAGGACCCCAACGGTGACGCCGTTCTGCTGGCCGCGCTGAATTCCGCCCGTACCGGCCGTATGGGTGACATCGTGCGGACGATCCAGGCGGAGCAGGACCGCATCATCCGCGCCCCGCACCGCGGTGTCCTGGTCGTGGAGGGCGGGCCCGGCACCGGGAAGACGGCGGTCGCGCTGCACCGGGCCGCCTTCCTGCTGTACGAGCACCGCGAGGTGCTGGCCAAGCGCGCCGTGCTGATCGTGGGCCCCAACCCGGCCTTTCTCCGGTACATCGCGGAGGTGCTGCCCGCCCTGGGTGAGACCGGTGTCCTGCTCGCCACACAGGCCGAACTCTTCCCCGGCGTCCACGCCACCGGCACCGACACGCCCCGGGCCGCCGCGGTGAAGGGCGGTGCGCGGATGGCGGAGGCCCTCGCCCTCGCCGTGCGCGACCGGCAGCAGCTTCCCGAGCCCGGTGCTCCGCTGGTCATCGGGCACGACGACGGGGACCTCGTCCTGGACTGGGAGATCGCCTACGAGGCCCGGCAGGCGGCGCGGGAGACCCTGCTGCCGCACAACCTCGCCCGCCCGCACTTCGCCTTCCGGATCATCGACGCCCTGACCGCGCAGCTCACCGAGCGCATCGGCGCCGACCCGTACGGCGGGCCCAACTTCCTCGGGCCGGACGACATCGCGCAGCTGGGCAAGGCCGTCGCCATGAGCGGGGAGGTGCACGAGGCCGTCGAGACGCTGTGGCCCGTGCTCACTCCGCAGGAGTTCCTCGCCGGGTATCTGGCCGAGCCCGTGTATCTGCCGGACGAGGACGCCGATGCCCTGCGGCGGGCTGCCACCGACGGGGAGTGGACCCCGGCCGATGTGCCCCTGCTCGACGAGGCGGCCGAGCTGCTCGGGGTCGACGACAGCGCCCGGCAGGCCGCCGCCGAGGCCGAGCGGCAGGAGCGGATCGCCTACGCGCAGGGGCTGTTGGAGCTGTCGCGGGGGTCGGAGACGTACGAGTTCGAGGACGAGGAGTCCGAGGTCCTCGCCGCCCACGACATCATCGACGCCGAACGCATGGCGGAGCGGCACGAGGAGATCGACCACCGCAGCGCCGCCGAGCGGGCCGCCGCCGACCGCACCTGGGCGTTCGGGCACATCATCGTCGACGAGGCGCAGGAGCTGTCGCCCATGGCGTGGCGGCTGCTGATGCGGCGCTCGCCGACCCGTTCGCTGACCCTGGTCGGCGACCCGGCCCAGACCTCGGAGGAGGCCGGCGTCGGTTCGTGGGAGAAGATCCTCCAGCCCTACGTCGGCGACCGCTTCGAGCATGTGACCCTCGGGGTCAACTACCGTACGCCCGCCGAGATCATGGAGCTGGCGGCCCGCGTCGTACGGGAGCGGAACCCCTCCTTCGTGGCGCCCGGTTCGGTGCGGTCCACCGGCGAGGAACCCTGGGTGCGGGAGGCCGGTGAGGATCTGGCGGGCGCGGTGGCGAAGGCCGTCGCGGAGCTGACGCCTCACGAGGGACGCCTCGCGGTGATCGCGCCGCGTGCCCTGCACGAGGAGATCGCCGCGCCTCTGGAGAGGGTCACGGCGGGGGCCGAGCCCGACCTCACACGTTCGGTGGTGCTCCTCGACCCGCGGCAGGCCAAGGGGCTGGAGTTCGACCATGTGCTGGTCGTGGAGCCCGCCCGGTACGGGACGAGCGACCTGTACGTGGCGCTGACCCGGGCCACCCAGCGGCTCGGCGTCATCCACCGGGAAGAGCTGCCCACCGCGCTGCGCTGAACGCTGCCGCCCTGCCCCGTCCCGCCCCACCCGCTCTCGTCCGCCCCTGTCCGTCACGCGCCCCCCGGCCCGCACCGGGGGGCGTTTCTGTGTCCTGTTGCAAACCGTCCTTCCATGAACCGCACACTCGCTGCTTGATAATGCTCGAAACTCGGGCCTAATATGCAGCTTCGAGCATCAGACGCGGGATGGGGAGACCAAATGACGCATGTGGCACAGGAGCTGGCCAGTCAGCCCGACTGCTGGCAGCGGGCGGCGGAGATGGCGGACGGGGTCGCGGGGCGGCTTCCGGCGGCCGGTGAGCGCATCGCCGTCGTCGGCTGCGGCACCTCGTACTTCATGGCCCAGGCCTACGCGGCCCTCCGCGAGGGCAGCGGCCAGGGCGAGACCGACGCCTTCGCCGCCTCGGAGTTCCCCGCCGGCCGCCGCTACGACCGGATCGTGGCGCTGAGCCGCTCCGGCACCACGACCGAGGTGCTCGGCCTGCTCGCGCGGGTACGGGGGGCCACCCGGCGGACCGTGGTCATCGGGGACCCCGACAGCCCCATGGCGGCGGCGGCCGACGACACGGTGGTCCTCGACTTCGCCGACGAGAAGTCCGTCGTGCAGACGCGGTTCGCGACCTCGGCGCTGACCCTCCTCCGCGCCCACCTGGGCCTGCACACCGACGCGGTCGTGGAGGACGCCCAGGTCGCGATCTCCGAGCCACTGCCGGCCGGTCTTGTGGAGTGCACCCAGTTCACCTTCCTCGGGCAGGGCTGGAGTGTGGGGCTCGCCAACGAGGCGGCGCTGAAGATGCGTGAGGCGGCGCTGGCCTGGAGTGAGGCGTATCCGGCGATGGAGTACCGGCACGGCCCGATCAGCATCTCCACCCGTTCCACGGCCACCTGGATGCTCGGTGACGCACCGGCCGGGCTGTCGGACGAGGTCCACGCGACCGGGGCCCGGTGGGTGGCCGGCGGGCTCGACCCGCTGGCGGAGCTGGTCCGGGTGCAGCGGCTGGCCCTGGCCATCGCGGACGCCCGGGGCCTCGATCCGGACCGGCCGCGGCACCTGACGCGCTCGGTCATCCTCAGCACGAACTGACGGCCTGCCACGACCGTCCGCACTGTCTGCCGGCACCCGCCGGGCGGCCTGCCCGGCGGCACCCGCCCGGCGGCCGGTCACCACCGCCTGACGGCCCCTCACCCCGGAGTTCCCATGCCCATCGCCGCCACCGGCGAGCTGATCGCCGAAGCCGCAGCCCGGCGCGGTGCGGTCGCCGCGTTCAACGTCATCACCCTGGAGCACGCGGAAGCGATCGTGGAGGGCGCCGAGGCCGCCCAGGCTCCGGTGATCCTCCAGATCAGCGAGAACGCGGTCAGGTATCACGGCGGGCGGCTGCGCCCGCTGGCCCGCGCCGCACACGAGACGGCCCGCGCGGCCGGCGTCCCGGTCGCCCTCCACCTCGACCACGTCCACTCCCCCGAGCTGCTGCACCAGGCGGCGGAGTGCGGGTTCAGCTCGGCGATGTTCGACGCCGCCCGGCTGCCGTACGCGGAGAACCTGGCGGCCACCCGGGCCGCCGTCGACTGGGCGCACGGGAACGGCCTCTGGCTGGAGGCCGAGCTCGGCCAGGTCGGCGGCAAGAACGGAGAGGCTCCGCTGGACGCCCATGCGCCCGGTGCCCGTACGGATCCGGAGGAGGCCCTCGCCTTCGTCGCCGCGACCGGGGTCGACGCGCTGGCCGTGGCGGTCGGCACCTCGCACGCCATGACCTCGCGCGATGCCCGCATCGACCACGATCTGCTGGCCCGGCTCCGTGACGCCGTGCCGGTTCCGCTGGTGCTGCACGGTTCGTCCGGCGCCGGTGACGAGGAGCTGGCGCGGGCCGTCGCCGGGGGGATCGCCAAGGTCAACATCGGCACCGCGCTGAACATCGCGATGACCGGCGCGATACGGGAGCACCTCGCCGGGGACGAGCGGGGCGTCGATCCCCGCGCCTATCTCTCCCAGGGCCGGGACGCGATGGCCCGGACCGTGAGCCGGCTGATGGGGGTTCTGCCCGCGCCCGCCGCCAAAGCCGCCTAGCCACGGGCCGGCGGATCAGGACCGGGGCGGTGGCCCCCATGCGCGCGTCAGCTCTGTGAGGTCGTCCAGCACCCTGCGGCCCGGGGCCCGCGGGATCGGTGTCGCGGAGGGCACGGCCACCACCCGGCAGCCCGCCGCCTCGGCCGCCGCAATGCCGGTGGGGCTGTCCTCGACCACCAGGCAGGCCTCGGGCGGAAGCCGGAGGCGCGCCGCGGCTTCGAGGTAGGGGGCCGGGTGGGGCTTGGAGCGGTCCGTCTCGCCGTCCGCCACCGTCGTACGGAACACCTCGGCGCCCAGCGTCTTGAGCACCGCGTCCACGACCCGGCGCGGGGAGGCCGACACCAGGGCCGCGGGTACGTTCCCGTCGGCCAGGCGGTCGAGCAGGGCGCGTGCGCCGGGGCGTAGGCGGACGCCTGTCTCGACCGCTGCGAGGAAGGTGTCCTCCAGGGCGGATTCCAGAGCGGATTCCACCGTGGCTTCCGGATCGGTTCGGGGACCGGTCCCCCCGACGGCCCGGGGGCACAAGGCCGCGAGGTAGGCGGCCGTGTCGGCGCAGGTGCGGCCGAGGACCCAGGCGCCCTCCTCGTCGGTGAGGGCGTGGCCGTGGGCGGCGGCGACCTCGCGGGCGGCGTCGAGCCACAGGGGCTCGGTGTCCACCAGGGTGCCGTCCATGTCGAACAGGACGGCCCTGGGCAGTGTCGGTACGGCGGTGCCGTCCAGGGTCCAGTGCGAGTCGGGGGTCCGGTCGAGCGCGGCGTACACCTGGGCCGCGACGTCCTCGTGGAGGACCGGGCGTACGGGAAGGGCTCCCGCCGTGACGTCCGGGCCCGCGCAGGCCAGCCACGCCGTGCGTTCGGCCTCGCTGTCCCCGCCGTGGCCGCCCTCGTCCCGGTGCCCGTGGTCCGTGACGACGAGGACGGTCCAGGCCTCCTCGTCGTACGTCGGGCGGGCGCGCAGGGCGGTGAGGAGGCGGCCCAGGCGGCGGTCGGCCGAGGCGATGGCCTGCTCGTAGGCGGCGGTGCAGCCGAGGTGGTGGGCGGTCTCGTCGGGGGCGCCGAGGTAGACGAAGGAGGCCTCGGGGTCCTCGTGGGTCAGCACGGCGACGGCGTCGCGCACGGTCGCCTCGTCGGCGTCCTCCCAGGCCTGCGGGGTGTCGGCGGCCGGTGCGTGGTGGGTGAGTCGGGTGGGGCGGCGAAACAGCGGACCGCCGTCGGCCACGGTGACCAGGGGCTCCCAGGCCGCCGCGACGTAGGTGCGGCGGCCGTCCTGGCGGGCCAGGCGGGTGGTGAAGTCGGGGAAGACGCCGAGGCGGTGGCCGCTGAAGTCGTTGGACCACACGGCGTGTTTGGTGACGCGCACGCCGGTGACGATCGTCGCCCAGCAGGGGCCGGACATGGTGGGGGTGGGCTCCGTGACGGTCACGGGGGCCAGGAATCCGGCGTCGGCGACCGTGTCGAGGTGCGGGGTGGGGACACGGGCGAGGGTGTCGAGGCGTACGCCGTCGATGCCGACGACGAGCACGCGGCGGGCAGGGGGCATGGCGGTCTCCGGGGCGGTGCGGGGGGGGCGGGGTACGGGTCAGGCCTGCTGGTGCAGGGTGTGGGGGTCCACCCCGTGGGCGAACGGCAGCCCGTGGGCGTACCGTTCGAGCTCGTCGACCGCGGCGTCGGCGAGCCGGTGGAGCTCGCCGCCCTGGGAGCCGGCGATGTGCGGGGTGAGCAGCACGTTCGGCAGGTCGTACAACGGCGACTCGGCGGGCAGCACTTCGGGTTCCGTGTGGTCGAGTACGGCGTTGATGCGGCCGGTGACCAGCTCCTTGGCCAGTGCTTCGGTGTCGACCAGGGAGCCGCGTGCCGTGTTCACGAGCGTCGCGCCGTCCCGCATGAGCGCGAGCCGTCCGGCGTCGAACAGGTGGTGGGTCTGCGGGAGTTCGGGGGCGTGGAGGGTGACCACGTCGCTCTGTGCGGCCAGGGTGTCCAGGCCGGTGGGCTCCACGCCGAGCGCCCGTGCGGACTCCTCGTCGAGGTAGGGGTCGTGGGCGAGGAGGCGCAGGTCGAAGGGGCGCAGCAGTTCGGCGACGCGGCGGCCGATGCGGGAGGCGCCGACGATCCCCACCGTACGGCGGTAGTTGCCGATGCCCGGGAACTCGCTGAGCAGGTTGACCCGGGCCCGTGACCGCCGGTAGACGCGGGCGCTCTCCAGGATGTGCTTGTTGGCGAAGAGGATCGCCGCGACCGTGTACTCGGCGACCGGGAGGGCGTTGGCCGTGGCCGCCGTGGAGACGGTGATGCCCCGGTCCCAGACGTCCTGGGTGATGTGGTGCTTGACGGAACCCGCCGCGTGCACGACGGTCCGCAGGCGGGGCATGGCGCTCAGGGCGCAGGCGTCCAGGGGCGGGCAGCCCCAGCCGGTGAAGAGGGCCTCGGCGTCCCGCAGTGCGGCGCGCTGGGCCGGGTCGTCGGCGCCGAAGTCGGTGACGAGCAGAGCGGGTTGTACGTCCGCGACCCGGGTGAGGCGCTCCAGGGCCGCCGGCGAAAGGATCGCGTCGCGGGTCTCCCCGCTCATCGCCAGGACGGTGCGGGGGCGGGTGCGGGGCCGGCTGGGCGACGGGGCGGGGCGGCTCACTTGACGGCTCCTGCGGTGAGGCCCGAGCGCCAGAAGCGCTGCAGGCAGAGGAAGGCGATGATCAGCGGGACGACGGCCACCAGGGAGCCGATGATGACCAGCGGGTACAGCTCCGGCTGCTGGTAGACGTTCTGGTTCCACATGAACAGGCCCAGGTTGACGGGGTAGAGCCGCTCGTCGTTGAGCATCATCAGCGCGCCGTAGAAGTTGTTCCAGTTGGCGGTGAAGGAGAACAGGAAGATGGTGACGAAGCCGGGCGCGAGCATCGGCAGGGCGACCTTGGTGAAGGTCTTCAGCTCCCCCGCGCCGTCGACCCGGGCCGCTTCGAGGACCTCGCCGGGGACGTACCCCTCGGAGAAGACGCGGGCCAGGTAGACGCCGAACGGGTTGACGAGGCTGGGGATCAGCACCGCCCAGTAGGTGTCGACAAGACCCAGCTCCGAGGCCATCAGGTACAGCGGGAGCTGGACGACGGTGGAGGGGATCAGGACGCCGACGAGGACGACGCCGAACAGCTTCTCCTTTCCCCGGAAGACGTACTTGTCGAAGGCGTAGCCGCAGGCGACGGAGACCAGGGTGGAGAGGACGGCCGCGACCAGGGTGTAGAGGAGGCTGTTGAGCAGCCAGCGGCCGTACAGCCCGTCGTTGTACGCGAACAGGGCGTCCAGGTTGGACAGGAGGTGGAAGTCGCCGAGGCTGAACGGGTTGGTGGCGAACAGGTCGCGGTAGTTCTTGGTGGCGGCGATGAGCAGCCAGGTCAGCGGCATGAGGGTGTAGACGGCGACGACGGCCAGTACGGCGTTGACGGCGACCTTCGAGGTGAGTCCCCGGGTGCGCCGGGGGCGCGGGGGCGGGGACGGCCGGCGTGCGGCCCCGGTGCGGGGCTCGGGGGCGGCGGGTGCGTCGGGGGTGGCTGTCTGGGTGCTCATGAGGCCTTCCACCGGTTGCCGAGCGTGGTGACGACGAAGGACAGCAGGCCGGCGACGAGGGCGAGCAGCAGGGAGCTCGCGGCGGCCAGGCCGTAGTCGTGGCCCTTGAAGGCCGCGGTGTAGATGAACATGGTCGGCGACCAGTCCTCGCCCATGGTGTTGGCCCGGAGCTGGACGAGCTTGGGGGCGTCGAAGAGCTGGATGGCGCCGACGCAGGTGAAGAGCAGGGTCAGGACGACGGTCGGCCGGATCATGGGGACCTTGACCTGGAGGGCGGTGCGCAGGGCGCCGGAGCCGTCGACGGTCGCGGCCTCCAGGACCTCGCGCGGGACCGCCTGGAGACCCGCGTAGAAGATGATCATGTTGTAGCCGGTCCACTGCCAGGCGGAGATGTTGACGACGGAGTAGATCGCCTCGTCCTGGCCGAAGAAGTTCCAGTTGGCGCCGAGGGCGTCGAGTACGTCGGTGATCGGGCTGAGGCCCGGGGTGTACAGGTAGAGCCAGATCAGCGAGGCGATCAGGCCCGGCACCGCGTGCGGCAGGAAGTAGGCGATCTGGAAGAAGCGGCGGGCTCGGGCCATGGCCGAGTCGACGAGCAGGGCGAGGATGAGCGCGCCGCCGACCATGGCGGGGATGTACAGCACGCAGTAGAGCGCGATGTGGCCGAAGGAGCGGAGGAACGCCTCGTTGCCGAGGGCCTCGGTGAAGTTGCCGAAGCCGGCGAAGACGCGTTCGGTGCCGCCGAATCCGAGGCCGGAGGACTCCTCGCGGAAGAGGCTCATCCAGGCCGCGTAGAGCATCGGCAGGACGGTGACGGCGGTGAAGAGGGCGAAGAACGGCACCATGAACAGGGCCACGGCCCGGCGCTGTCCACGTCGCGCACCCGGGCCGCCCGGCGCGTGGGGGCTCGCCGGTGCGGCGGGGCCGCCCGACGGTGACGCGGCCCGGGGCGGTGGGGTCTTGGCCGGCCGGGTGAGTGGGACTGCCACCTGGAACTCCTTCGGCGGGATGGGCGGGAGGGAAGAGGGGGTACCCGGGGCGGGGCCGCGTGCGCGAGGGGGCCGGTCGTCCGCCGTACCGCGTCGCGCGGGCCCCGCCGGCCGGGTGCCGGACTACTTGGCGAGCTTCAGGCCGCGGTCCGTGACCGCGCTCTCGCCCTTGGTCTGTCCGGCGCTCAGCATCTTGGTGTGGTCCCCGCCCGCGGCCATCTGCGCCGAGGTGACCTGCTGCTGGACCGGTCCCCAGGACCAGCCGGGCACGATGGTGCCGGCGGCCTCTCCGGCGATCCGGTAGACGTCCTGGTCGCCGAAGTAGGAGCCGTCGAACTCCTTGGCGGCGGCGGCCCGCATGGACTCGTTGGCGGGCAGGGCGCTGCTGGGGGTCTTGAGGGAGGAGAGGCGTGCGGTCATGGCCTGGGGGTCGGTGGTGACCCACTTGATGAACTCGGCCGCCGCGTCGGTGTGCTTGCTGCCCTTGGGGACGATGTAGGAGGTGCCGCCGTACATGCCGGTGCTCGGTGTGCCGTCCCAGGTCGGGAGCGGGGCTATGCCCCACCGGCCCTTGCTGTCGGGGTAGCTGACGGGGAAGTTCCCCGCGCTCCAGGCGGCGCCGATGATGGTGGCGACCTTGCCGGTGGCCCGCTCCTTGGTCTCACCCTCACCCCACAGCGGGGTTTTGGAGGCGAGGCCGTCGGCGAGGAGGCCGTCCCAGTAGGCGGCGACCTTCCGTGACGCCGGTTCGTCGATGTTCACCTTCCAGGCGTCGTCCTTCGTGCCGTACCACTGGGCGCCGGCCTGCCAGGCGAGGCCGGCCAGCAGGGCGGGGTCGCCGCCGCCGAAGTTGGTGATGGTGAGGTCCGGGTCGCCCCGGTGGATCTTCTCGGCGGCCTTCCGGTACTCCGCCCAGGTCCTGGGGACCTCGATGTCGTACTTCTTGAAGAGGTCCTTGCGGTAGTAGAGCTGGATGGGGGTCACGTCGAAGGGGACCGCCCAGGTGGAGCCGCCGAGGTTGACCAGGGACTGCACCGCCTCGGGGAACTCCTTCTCCACCAGCTCGCCGGAGGCGGCGGTGAGGTCCTCCAGGTTGCCTTCGCTGGCGTACTCGGGGAGTGCGGAGTAGTCCATGGTGGCGATGTCGGGGGCGTTGCCGCCCTTGACCGCGTTGGAGAGCTTGGTGACGCCCTCGGGGCCCGCCGGGACGAGCGAGAACTTCACCTCGATGTCGGAGCGCGTCTTGTTGAACGCCTCGGCCGTCTCCTTGGCGCCCGCGGTGGCCGACCAGAAGGTGAGCGTGACGGGCTTGCCGTCGCCGGGGCCCGGAGCGTCCGAGCCCGAGCCGCCACCGCAGGCGGTGGTGAGCAGGGCCAGTGAGGCGGCGGACGCCACGAGGGCGAGACGGGTGGTGCGGTGCGTACAGGACATGGGCCGGCTCCTACGGGACCTCGGACTGCGGGAGATGAGGCGGACGGCACACATCATTTTGCGCAGAACCGATCACCGTCAAGAGCAAATGACCAATTCAATCGAATCGATCACCATGTGATGGTGTGTGCGGCCGGTCGCGCGGCGTGTCGGAGCACGCGAAAAGCCGTACCCGCGGGGCCTGTCGGCCCGGGGCACGGCTGATGGAGGGGCGCGTCACGTCGGCAGGGGGCGCTCCACGTCAGGAGCGGGCGGCAGCCGCCCCGCACGAGACCCGCACCCGCAAGGTGGGCAGGATGTCGAGGTGGCGGCGGGCGGCGGGCCCCTCGTCGGACACGCCCAGCCGGGAGAGCAGGAGCCTGGCCGCCGCCGCGCCGACCGCGTGCTTGTCGGGGGCCACGGCGGTGAGCGGCAGGTCGGCCAGGCTCGCCACCTCGTCGTCGTACGCGATCACCGCGAGGTCCTCCGGCACCCGCACGCCCCGGGCCTGGAGGCGCGGAATGAGCACGATCGCGTCCGCGTCGCTGTGCACGATCGCGGCGGTGACATCGCCGCCGGCCACCCCCTCGCACAGGTACTCCAGCGTCCGCTCGAAGCGGTCGGCCTCCGAGCGCGACGGCGCGTCCTGAAGGGGCGAGGCGGCGACCGGACTCAGCCCGAGGGCGGCGACGGCGGCCGCGTAACCGGCCCTGAGGCGGGGGGCGGTGGGGCTCTCCTGCACGGCGAGCGCGATGGACCGGTGGCCGAGCCCGGCCAGGTGCGCGACCGCTTCGGCGGCGCCGTGGGCGTGGTCCGAGCGCACCCGGTCGAGCCCCGCCGCCGGGTGGCCGAGCGGGGCCCAGCGCTCCACCAGGACCACCGGGGTCTCCTGCTCGGCCGCCCACAGCCCCTCGCCCTGTTCCGGGTGGCCCCGCTCCCAGCTGGGCGTCAGGAGGAGGCCGTCGGCGCCGGTGGAGAGCAGGCGGCGGGCCTGGGCCGCGTCCTCGTCGGGGAGGTACCGGGAGAGCCCGATGGTCAGGCGCGCGCCCGCGGCCTCCACCGCCTCCCGGGCGCCGCGCACCACGTCCGCGTAGTAGTACTCGGTGGTCGGCACGACCATGCCCACCACCAGGCCCTCGGCGGAGGGGGTGGCGGCGGGGGCCGGCCCGGAGGCCCCGGAGGGCCAGACCACCGCGCCGTGCAGCCGCTCCACCAGCCCCTGGGCCGCGAGCGTCTCGACGTCCCTGCGCAGGGTGACCGCGGACATGCCGAGCTCCTCGGCGAGTTCGGCGACGCGGAGGCTGCCTCGTTCGCGGACGAGCTGGAGCACCCGCTCGTGGCGCTGGTCGACGTGGAGTCGCATGGATCCCCTTGGTCTCTCGGGACGGCTGTGACGGTGGTGGCCGCTCTGGCTCACACCCCTCAACCATATCGATCACATCCGCTCGAAACGATCCCACCGGCAGCTCCGCCCGCGCCGCCGGGAAGTGGGCCTGGTTCGCCCGAGTCGGCGACATACACCCCCACCGAACCGATCAACACGATCAATTCGGCCAAAGTTGTTGAGCGGATTGCCTGAGGGCTGTTAGAAAGTGCCTGCCCGCTCAGAACAGTCGGATCCAGGGATCTGGTCAGCGCTCGGCGCACCGGTTCCGCCGGAAACGAGACACCCGACCCGGAGCTCACCCATGACATCTGCCTGGTCCCGCCGTACGTTCCTCGCCACTTCCGCCGTGCTCACCGCCGCAGGCGGCAGCGCCTTCGCGGCGGCCGCGCCCCGCACCGCCACGGCCGAGGAGGATCCGTACGCCGCGCTGCGCACCACCTGGAGCACCCTGATCCTCGGCGAGGGGTTCAGCCCGACCGCCGAACCCTTCAAGAGCCGGCTGACGACGCTGGGCACCCAGGCCCGGCAGTGGCTCGACACCATGGCTCCGGCGAACGGGGCGCTGTGGCCGGATGCCGTGTACGCGGACCCCGACCCGGACACCGACCCCGAGTCGTACGCCTTCTCCGCGAAGATGGCCGACAGCTTCATCCGCCTCAACACGATGGCCCAGGCCTACCGGCAGCAGGGCACCGGACTGACCGGGAACACCGGCCTGCGCGACGCGATCGTCACCGGCCTCGAACACCTCAACAGCCAGGTCTACAAGGCCGGGCAGGTGCGGTACGGGAACTGGTACAGCTGGCAGATCGGCGCGCCGCAGGCCCTGCTGGACGTGTGCGTGCTGATGTACGACGCCCTCACCCCGGCGCAGCTCGGGCGGTACTGCGCGGCCGTCGACCACTTCGTACCGGACTCCGCCGTGGCCTCGTACACCGGTACGAGCACCGGGGCGAACCGGGTCGACCTGTGCCGGGTGCTCGCCCTGCGCGGGGTCGTCGGCGGGACGGCTGCCAGGATCGCGCTCGCCCGGGACGCCCTCTCCCCTGTCTTCCCGCTGGTCACCAAGGGCGACGGCCTCTACGCCGACGGCTCGTTCATCCAGCACACCACCGTGCCCTACACCGGCAGCTACGGCTCGGTGATGCTCGGTGGGCTCGGGCTGCTGTTCGCGCTGCTCAAGGGGACCACGTGGGAGGTGACCGACCCGAAGCGGCAGGTGGTGTTCGACGCGGTGGAGAACGCCTGGGCGCCGTTCCTCCACAACGGGCTCGTCATGGACTCCGTCGCGGGCCGCGCGATCAGCCGAGGCGAGGTCGACGACCACCGGCGCGGCCACCCCGTCCTCGCCTCGATCGTGCTGCTGGGCCGGGGTGCGTCGGCGGCCGAGAACGAGCGGTGGCGCGCGCTCGTCAAGGGCTGGGCCCAGCGCGACTACTACAGCCCGCCGCTGAGCAACCCCTCCCTCGGGCTCACCGCCCTGGCCCGCCTCAAGTCCGTACTGGACGACACCTCGCTCACCCCGCTGCCCGAGCCGGAGGGCCACCGCCTCTTCCCCGACATGGCACGGGCCACCCACCGCCGCCCCGGCTGGGCCGCCGCCCTGTCCATGGCCGACCGGCGGATCACGTACTACGAGACCGGCAACGGCGAGAACCTGCGCGGCTGGCACACCGGGGCCGGGATGCTCTACTGGTGGGGCGACACCTTCGCCAACGGCCAGTACAGCGACGCGTTCTGGCCCACCGTCGACCCGTACCGGCTCCCCGGCACCACGGTCTCGCGCAAGCCGCTGGCCGACGGGGCGGGCGGCGACTGGGGCGTGGCGCTCCCCGATGTGAACTGGGTCGGCGGGGTCACCGACAGGAAGCGGGCAGCAGTGGGCCAGTACCTCAAGGGGCTGTCCAGCACGCTGCTGGCGAAGAAGTCGTGGTTCTTCCTGGACGACACCGTGGTCTGTCTGGGCGCCGGCATCCGCTGCCAGGACGGGGCCGCCGTGGAGACCACGATCGACAACCGCAACCTGGGGCCGGTCGGGAACGCCCCCTTCACCGTCGACGGCTCGGCGAAACCCGTCACCCGCCCATGGTCGGCGACCCTGACCGACGCCTCCTGGGCCCATCTCGGCGGGCACGGCGGCTATGTCTTCCCGGGCGGGGCGACCGTCGAGGCGCTCCGTGAGAACCGGTCCGGTCGGTGGCGCGACATCAACACCGGCGGTTCCACGGAGACGCTGACCCGCACCTATCTCACCCTCCGGGTCGACCACGGCCGGAACCCGGCGGACGCCTCGTACGCCTACCAGCTGCTGCCCGGTGCCTCCGAGCAGCGGACCGCCGCACGGGCCGCCGACACCGGCTGGCTGCGGGTGCTGGCCAACACCGATGACCAGCAAGGGGTGTCGGTCCCCTCGCTCGGCCTGACCGCCGTCAACTTCTGGTTCGGCGGCAGCGTCGGACCGCTCGTGGCGGACGCCCCCTGTTCCGTCATGGTCACCGAGCACGCCGACGGCACGGCCACCGTCTGCGTCAGCGACCCCATGCGGATGCGGACGAGCCTGACCCTGACGTGGAACAGGGCCGTCTCCTCGGTCGTCTCGAAGCCGTCGACCGTGACGTCGGCGACCACGGGGGCGTCGTTGCGGCTCGTCTTCGGCGACCTGTCGGGTACGCGTGGGGCTACACAGACGGTGAAGGTGCGGCCGGCCTGACAGCCGGGGCCGGCGGCGGGGGTACCGACCGCCGACGCGGCCGTCGCAGCGGGCACGCGGACCTGCTGCGGGAAGGGGGCGACGGGACGGTGGGTGCCTGAGATACGCCCTGGTCACGGGCCGGGGCCCCGGGGCAGCTCCGGCTCCCTCGTCACCGGGCACCCGGCTCGTAGACTCGCCCGCATGACCCAGCAGCGGATAGCTCCGGCCCTCGTTCCCGCCTTCGCGCCCGACGGCACGCTGCGCGCGTCCATCAACCTCGGCAATCCGATCCTGGCCAACCGGGATCCGGCGGGCGGCGACCCGGTCGGTGTCTCGATCGACCTCGCGTACGCGTTCGGGCGGCGGCTCGGGGTGCCCGTCGAGCTCGTGGTCTTCGAGAAGGCGGCCGCCTCCGTGGACGCGGTGAAGGCGGAGAGGGCGGACATCGGGTTCTTCGCGGTGGACCCCGCGCGGAGCGAGGGGCTGCTGTTCACCGCTCCCTATGTACTGATCGAGGGCAGTTACCTCGTACGCGAGTCGTCCGCGCCGGCCGACAACGGGCAGGTGGACCGTGAGGGGACCCGCGTCTCGGTCGGTTCGGGCAGCGCCTACGACCTCTTCCTCACCCGCGCGCTCGAGCACGCCGAGATCGTCCGGCTGCAAGGCGCCCCCGCCGCGCTCGCCGCCCTGCGGGAGGGAGAGGTCGAAGTGGCCGCCGGGATCCGCCAGTTGCTGGAGGGTGAGGCCCGGCGTGCGCCCGGCGTACGGGTGCTGCCGGGGCGCTTCATGGTGATCCAGCAGGCCATGGGCATCCCGGCCGGCCGGGGTACGGCGGCACAGGAGGTGCTGGCGTCCTTCGTGGAGGAGATGAAGGCGAGCGGGTTCGTCGCGGACGCGCTGGAGCGGCACGGCATCGAGGGTGCGCTCGTGGCGCCCGCCGCCCCTCTCCCCGTCTGACCCGCACCTCGCTTCGGCGCGGGTCAGCTCCCTTCCTGGCCCTCCAGCTCCTCGCCGAGCAGGCGGCGGGCCTTCTCGCGCAGGCGCTGCCGGTGCTCAGGGTCGGTCGCCCGGTCGGCGGCGCGGCCCAGTTCCTCGGCGCGTTCACGGGTGCGGCGGGCTCGTTCCAGCGGGGTGTCGGGCAGGTCCATGGGGGTGTCCTCCGTCGTGGTTCCTCCGTCGGCAACGGGGAGTTGCGTGCGCGACCGGAGCCCCAGCGTCACCGGAGTCCGGCCGGACCGCATCTCGTGGGGTCACATACGGTGACACCGATGCGCGAGGGGCCCCGCCGGTCGGTTGGGGCCCCTCGCGTCGCCGACGGTCAGTCCAGCGGACCGCGCAACGCCGAGGAGTCGCTCCGCCAGGCGGCGAGCAGACGCGTGGCGACACGGTCGTCCAGCAGTCCGGTGGCCTCGATGCCGAAGGCGATGTCGGGTTCCAGCCGCGGCTCGTCGGCGAGCAGTCCGCCGATGACGTCTCGGCGCACCACCTGTTCGTGCACCGCGTCGGCCTCCACGTGTTCGTCGTAGAACCGCTGGGCGGCCGGTCCCGCCCCGACGCGTTTCAGGGCCGCGGCGAGCCGGCGCGAGCCGGGTGAGGAGGTGACCTCGACGGCGGCGAAGTGGCCGACGAGAGCGCCCCTGAGAGAGCGGTGCAGCCCGAACAGGGACATCAGGTTGACGGTGGCGAGCACGTCGGCGGGCACGACGTCGAGATAGTGCCCGTACGCCGTCTCCAGTGACAGGTCTCTCATCAGCTCGGCGTACAGGCGGGCGTGGATGTCCGCCTCCCGTCCGGCGCCGAACTCGTCGAACTCGACCGCCACCATCGCGGCCTTGGCCCGTCCGTACAGCCGCGGGATCACCCAGGCGTGCGGATCGGCTTCCTTGAGGTGGTAGAGCGAGCGCAGGGCGGCGTACTCGCGCAGCTGCCACAGCTCGCCCTCGTGCAGCAGGAAGTGGCTGACGCTGTGGCCGTCGTCGCCTATGGGTTCGACCAGCAGACCGGCCAGAGCGGTGTCCACGTCCCCGTCCGTGCGCGCGCCCGCGCGGAGCGCGGCGAGGAAGGGCTTCTCGAGGGAGCGGCGCAGCGCCAGCAGGGCCGGGTCCCACTCGTACTCCTCGTCCACGTCCTCGAAGCCCTGGTAGTGCAGCTCGTACAGGACGTAGAGCGCGAGCTGGAGGTCGTCGCCGAAGGGGTCCGCGTCACCGGCCGCGTGGGCCCGGGGGGCCGCGCCGGTGCGCAGGGCGGTGACGACCTCGCCCGACAGCGGTCCGCGCGGGGCGGGCAGCGGGGGGCTGTGGCGCCTCGGCTCACGGAAGGCGGGCATCAGGCGGCCCCATCGGTGCGGTCGGCCACGCCGTCACGGTCGCCCACGCCGTCGGTGGTCTGCGGTTCGGCCTTGACGCGGCGGCGGTGGCTGGTGTCGCACCACGGGTACGTACGGGTCTTGCGGCAGGTGCAGATCGCGGTGGTGAAGCGGCGGGAGGTGTACAGGGTGCCGTCGTCGCCGACCACCTCGACCGGCCCCTCCACCAGCAGGGGCCCCTCGGCCCCGAGGGCGACGCGGGTGGGCCGGGTGGGCCGGTCAGGGCTGTTCGGCACGGATGACCACCAGTTTCTCCTCGTCGGTCTGCTCGTCCAGCAGGCACCGGCCCCGCAGCCAGGAGAGCCGCGAGAGCAGGACCGGACCGAACGGCACGCTCGCCGTGTCGCTCACCGCGGCCTTCAGCCCGCCACGGGACAGCCGTCGCAGTGTCGCCTCCGTACCGGTCAGGTCGGAGTGGACCATGAGCAGGACGCCTCCCCTGCGCAGCAGGTAGGGGGCGGCGTCGCAGATGCGGTCCACCACCGCACGGCCGTCGTGCCCGGCGTCCCAGGCGCGCGCGTTGCCGCGCCGGGGCGGCGGACCCAGCGGAGAGGGGACGTAGGGCGGGTTGCTGAGCACCAGGTCGTACGTGCGGCCCGGTACCGGGTCCGCCAGGTCGCCCCGGTGGACGGTCACCCGCTGCCGGGCGAGCCGGGCGTTCAGGCGGGCGGTGAGCACGGCGCGGCGTCCGACGTCGACGGCGGTCACCTGGGCCCCCCGGCGAGCGGCGGCCACCGCGAGGAGGCCGCTGCCCGTGCCGAGGTCGATCACTTCGGAGCCGGGGCCGACGGCCTCGCGGGCCAGGGCCCTCAGCAGCAGGTGTGTGTCGTGCTGGGGCGCGTAGACGCCGGGCAGGGTGCGGACACCCGGGCCCCGGGAAGCGGTGGACGTGCGCACAACGGCGGACACGGGTACCTCCTGCACACGTCGGGCACGTGGGTCGTGGGTCATGCCACCCGTCAAGGCTCCGCTCCTTCGGTCCGGGGCGCCAATCGTGAGTTCGCCCAGAGTGACCGGTCTTCCGGTCCCGGCCGCCGTACCGAGTTCCCCTGGCCGACCCGTTCACACCTGCGAAATTCTGCCGGTGGCAGGGCGGCCGCACAGGTCACGCGTGACAGGGCGGGGCCCCGTACACAGGATGTACGGGGCCCCGCCCTGTCAGGCGTTCCGCGTGCGTCAGCGCCTGCGCGACGCCCCGGTGCGCAGGCCGGAACCGACTCCTGCCACGTGCAGGGCGAGCAGCGCCAGACCGATGAGCATGACGTTCGTCGATGCGAACACCTCGTTCGTCGAGATGTCCGCCGCATTGATCAGGAAGGCGATGAAGAACAGAACTGCCGCGGCTATACCGAGCATGGGTGATTCCCTTCCTAGTGTGGTGAGAGCCGTGTGCCCATGAATCGCGGGGTTAGGCGGCCGAGGGCGCGCCGTGGGGGCGTGAGCGCGTCACGGCAGTGCTCCGTTCGCCATCCCGCGCGCCCTGCCGGGGGCCCTGGGCCGCGGTGAGGATGAGCCGACCGAACACGATCCCGGCGAATCCGCGCCCCGCCCTCCGGCGGGTGGACACGCGGCGGCGGGCGGACACGCGGCGGAAGGAACCCACGTTGCTGCTTCTCATCTCCCCGGACGGTGTCGAAGAGGCCCTCGCATGCGCGAAGGCGGCGGAACACCTCGACATCGTCGACGTCAAGAAGCCCGACGAGGGCTCGCTCGGCGCCAACTTCCCGTGGGTCATCCGGGAGATCCGCGGGGCGGTCCCGGCGGACAAGCCGGTGTCCGCCACTGTCGGGGACGTACCGTTCAAGCCCGGCACGGTGGCCCAGGCGGCGCTCGGCGCGGCCGTCTCCGGAGCCACGTACATCAAGGTCGGCCTCTACGGATGCACGACGCCCGACCAGGCCGTCGAGGTCATGCGCGGGGTCGTGCGGGCCGTGAAGGACCACCGGCCGGACGCGTTCGTCGTCGCCTCGGGCTACGCCGACGCCCACCGGATCGGCTGCGTCAACCCCCTCGCACTGCCCGACATCGCCCGCCGTTCCGGCTCCGACGCGGCCATGCTCGACACCGCGATCAAGGACGGGACGCGGCTGTTCGACCACGTCTCGCCGACCGCGTGCGCGGAGTTCGTCCGGCTGGCCCACGAGGCCGACCTGCTCGCCGCGCTGGCGGGCAGCGTGAAGGTGGAGGACCTCGCGACGCTGACCCGCGTCGGGACGGACATCGTGGGCGTGCGCGGGGCGGTCTGCGAAGGGGGTGACCGCAACACCGGCAGGATCCAGCCACGGCTGATCGCCGCCTTCCGGGCGGAGATGGACCGGCACGCCCGGGAGCACGCGGCCACCGTGGCCGCGCGCTGACCGCCGGCGTGAGCCATCCTCGGCCCCGCGCGGAAACGAATCCTCGGTCCCGCCCTGGCGCAGAACCTCACTCACACCCTGGTACAGAACCTCACTCCCACCCCGCCACGGATCCCGACTCCCAAGCCTCCGTGAGCCCCCGTCAGCAGCCCCGCCGCCCGTCCCGGTCCCGCGGTGAGCGCTTCACCGTCCTCGATCCGGCGACCGGAGAGGCTTTCGGCGAGGCTCCCGACCAGCAGCCGGACGAGCTGGACGCGGTGGTCGGCCGGGCCCACGAGGCCTGGCGGAGCTGGCGGTCGGACCCCGCCGCCCGTACCACCGCCCTCCTCGCGTCGGCCGACGCCGTGGAGGCGGCCGGCGGGGACCTCGCCCCCCTGCTCACCCGTGAACAGGGCAAGCCCCTGGCCGAGTCGTACGCGGAGGTCGCCCGTACGGCGGCCCGCCTGCGCTACTTCGCCGAGATGGCCCCCGAGCCCCGGACGATCACCGACGGCCGGCCGGTGCACAGCGAGATCCGCTGGCGGTCGCTCGGCCCGGTCGCCGCCATCGTCCCGTGGAACTTCCCCCTCCAGCTCGCGTCGGCGAAGTTCGCGCCCGCGCTCGCCGCGGGCAACACGGTGGTGCTCAAGCCCTCCCCGTTCACCCCGCTCGCCACCCGGCTGCTGGGGTCCGTCCTGTCCGCCGCCCTTCCCGAGGGCGTGCTGACGATCGTCACCGGCCGGGAGCCCCTCGGCGCCCTCCTCGCGACACATCCGGGCATCCGCCATGTGACGTTCACCGGCTCGGTGCCCACCGGGCGGGCCGTCGCGGCGGGGGCCGCGCCCGGCCTCGCCCGGGTCACCCTGGAGCTGGGCGGCAACGACGCCGCCGTGCTGCTGGACGACGTGGACGTGGGGCGGATCGCGGACCGGCTGTTCTGGGCGGCGTTCCGCAACTGCGGGCAGGTCTGCATGGCGGTCAAGCGCGTCTACGCCCCGGCCCGGCTCCACTCCCAGGTGACCGAGGCCCTCGCGGAACGCGCGAAGACCGTCGTCGTCGGGGCCGGTCTCGACCCGGGTACGGAGCTGGGGCCTCTCAACAACGCCGCCCAGCTGGCCCGGGTGGAGCGCTGCACGGCCCGAGCGCTGGCGGACGGGGCCCAGGCGGTGGCCGGTGGCCACCGGCTGGACCGGCCGGGCTACTTCTACGCCCCGACCGTCCTGGCCGATGTCCCGCCCGACAGCCCGGTGGTGACGGATGAGCAGTTCGGCCCGGTCCTGCCGGTGCTGCCGTACCGGAGCCTGGACGAGGCCGTCGAGGCGGCCAACGCCACCCGCTTCGGGCTGGGCGGCTCCGTGTGGGGGACCGACCTGGACCGGGCCGGGGCGGTGGCCGACCGGCTGGAGTGCGGGACGGCGTGGATCAACCACCATGCCGAACTCTCGCTCGCCCAGCCCTTCGCCGGGATCAAGGACAGCGGTGTCGGCGTCGCGGGCGGGCCGTGGGGCCTGTACGGGAACCTCAGGCCGTTCGTCGTACACCGCCCGCGGGAGGCCTGACGATGAGGTTCGGTGCGGCGGTACTGCGCTCGTACGAGGACCCGTTCGCCCTCGAGGAGGTGATCCTGAACGCCGGGCCGGCCGAGGGTGAGGTCCTGGTGAGGATCGCGGGCTGCGGGATGTGCCGGACCGATCTGGCCGTCCGGCGTTCGGCGGGCCGCTCACCGCTGCCTGCGGTGCTCGGCCACGAAGGGGCCGGGGTCGTGGTGGAGACGGGCGGACCGGACACCGGCCTCGGCCCCGGCGACCACGTCGTGCTGAGCTTCGACTCCTGCGGACACTGCCGGAGCTGTCTGGGTGCGGCCCCCGCCTACTGCGAGCGGTTCGCCTCGCTCAACCTCTTCGGGGGGCGGCCGGAGAACGCGGCGCGGTTCACCGACGCGGCCGGGGGCGCCCTGGCCCCCCGGTGGTTCGGCCAGTCCTCCTTCGCCGCGTACGCGATGGTCCCGGCCCGCAACGCCGTACGGGTCGATCCCTCGCTCCCCCTCGAACTGCTCGGGCCGCTCGGCTGCGGCTTCCTCACCGGCGCCGGGGCCGTCCTCAACTCCTTCGGCGCCGGCCCCGGCGACACCGTCGCGGTCTTCGGGGCGGGAGCGGTGGGCCTGGCCGCGGTCATGGCGGCGACGGCCGCCGGGGCGGTGGCCGTGGCGGTCGACCGGCACCCCGAACGGCTGGCCCTCGCCGAGAAGCTGAACGCGGTCCCGCTGCACTCCGCCTCCGCCGACCTGCCGGGCCGCATCCGGCGGCTGACGGACGGCGGCGCGCGGTACGCCCTGGACACCACGGGTTCCGTCCAGCTGATCAACGACGCGCTGCGGGCCCTGCGCCCGACCGGTCACCTCGGGCTGGTGGCACGGCTGCACACCGCGCTCCCGCTCGAACCGGGGACCTTGGACCGGGGCCGGAAGATCTCCCACATCTGCGAGGGGGACGCGGTGCCGGGGCTGCTGATCCCCCGGCTGACCGGCCTGTGGCAGGCCGGCCGGTTCCCCTTCGACCAGCTGATCCGTACGTATCCGCTCGCCGACATCAACGAGGCCGAACGCGACTGCGAGGAGGGCCGTGTGGTCAAACCGGTCCTGATTCCGGAGGGGAGCAGCCGCTGAGCCCGGCGCTCCCCGCAGATCCGCCGGACCCATCGCGCTCACTGCTCGTCATCTCTACGCGCTCCAGGAGGAGTACACATGGTCGATACAGCTCATCGGGGCACCGGTGTGGAGGGCGTGGCGGGAGGGGTCGGTGTGACCGCCCTTCTCGTCGCGGCGGCGCGGGCGATCGAGACCCACCGCCCCGACAGCCTGGCGCAGGACGTCTACGCGGAGCACTTCGTGCTCGCCGCACCGGCGTCCGCCGGCTGGCCGGTCCACCCGCGGCAGGTCGCGGACGGGGACGCGAACCCGCTGTGGGGACGGTTCGCACGGTACTTCGGGCTGCGCACGCGGGTCCTCGACGACTTCCTTCTCCGGTCGGTGCGGGCGGGCGACGTCCGCCAGGTGGTCCTTCTGGGGGCAGGGCTGGACTCGCGTGCGTTCCGGCTCGACTGGCCGCCCGGCTGTGTGGTCTTCGAGATCGACAGGAAGGAGGTGCTGGCGTTCAAGCACCAGGTGCTCGGCGGTCTGTCGGCCACTCCCAGGGCGGCCCGCGTACCGATCCCGATGGATCTGCGCGCCGACTGGGCCGGCGCGCTGCCCGGCGCCGGCTTCGACCCGGCGGCGCCGAGCGTCTGGCTGGTCGAGGGGTTGCTGTTCTATCTGC
>NZ_JBEYKR010000077.1:0-33508 GCF_040703535.1 Streptomyces sp. NPDC007346 | reverse complement strand
ACCCTCCGGCAGCCAGCACCCTGTGCGTTCAATTGAAGGAGCACCACCATGCATACCCGACCTGTCCTGCGTTACCTGCCGGTGCTCGTGCTCACGGCTCTCAGGAGGTGAGGCGTCAGGCCTCCGCGGGCAGCCCGTGCCGCGCGATCACCTCGCTGTACCAGTGGGCGCTCGACTTGGGGGTGCGCACCTGGGTCTCGTAGTCGATGTGGACCGCGCCGAACCGCTTCGAATAGCCGTAGCCCCACTCGAAGTTGTCCATCAGCGACCACAGGAAGTAGCCGCGCACGTCCGCCCCGTCGGCCACCGCCCGCTGCACGGCGGCCAGGTGGCCGTGCAGGTAGGCGATGCGCTCCGGGTCGTGGACCCGGCCGTCCGCGTCCACGACGTCCTCGAAGGCCGCGCCGTTCTCGGTGACCATCAGCGGCAGGCCCGGGTTCTCGCGGGCGACGTCCATGAGGAGGGCGTGCAGGCCGTTCGGGTCGACCGACCAGTTCATGGCGGTGGTCGGCTTGCCCTCGGCGAGGTGGAACGCCACGTGCTCCGAGCCGGGCCACGGGGAGTGGTCGCTCTTGCCGTGGCCGTCGTTGCGGGTGTCACCGGCGCCCGAGGCGGGGGTGGAGACGATCGTGGGCGTGTAGTAATTGACGCCGAGCACGTCGATCGGGCGGGCGATGGCGGCCAGGTCGCCGTCCTGGACCAGGGAGGACCAGTTCACCAGGTGGCCGGTGTCGGCCAGCAGGTCCTGCGGGTACTGACCGTGCAGCATCGGCCCCGTGAAGATCCGGTTGCCCACCGCGTCGATCCGGCGCGCCGCGTCCGCGTCCGCCTCGCTGCCGGTGAGCGGGCGCACCTGGTGGAGGTTGAGGGTGACCGAGGTCTGCGCGGCAGCGGGGAGGTTGACGCGCAGCGCCTCGGTCGCCCGGCCGTGGGCCAGGTTGAGATGGTGGGCGGCACGCAGCGCGGCGGCCGGTTCGGTGCGGCCGGGGGCGTGGACCCCGGAGCCGTAACCGAGGAAGGCCGTGCACCAGGGCTCGTTGAGCGTCGTCCACATCCCGACCCGGTCGCCGAGGGTGCGGGCCATGATGGCGGCGTAGTCGGCGAACCGTTCGGCCGTGGCGCGCTCGGGCCAGCCGCCCGCGTCCTCCAGCTCCTGGGGCAGGTCCCAGTGGTAGAGCGTGGCGACGGGCGTGATGCCGGCCTCCAGCAGCTCGTCGACGAGCGAGCGGTAGAAGTCCAGGCCGCGTTCGACGGCGGGGCCCCGGCCGGTGGGCTGGACGCGGGACCAGGAGACGGAGAAGCGGTACGCCTTGAGGCCGAGCCGCTTCATCAGCGCCACGTCGTCGCGGTAGCGGTGGAAGTGGTCGGCGGCCACGTCTCCGGTGTCGCCGCCCAGAACCTTGCCGGGGGTGTGGCTGAAGGTGTCCCAGATCGAGGGGGTGCGGCCGTTCTCGGTGGCCGCGCCCTCCACCTGGTACGCGGCCGTGGCGGCGCCCCAGACGAAGCCGGTGGGGAAGGGGGCGGGGGCCTCGGGGGCCTGCTGCGGGGCGGTGTCGGGTCGTACGACTGTCATGTGGGAGCGCTCCCATGAGAGGTGGTGGAAGGGGACGAGGTGGAGGGGGGCGCGGTCGGTCGGTCCTCGGCCGCGCCCGGGGTGCGGTCAGCCCTTGACCGCACCCGACATGATCCCGCCCACGATCTTCTTGCCGAAGATCACGAACACCGCCAGCAGCGGCAGCGTGCTGATCAGCGCGCCCGCCATGACGATGGACTGGTCGGGGGTGTACGAGGCGCTGAGCTGGCCGAGGGCCACCTGAAGGGTCGGGTTCTGCTGGTTGAGGGCGAGGTAGGGCCAGAAGAAGTCGTTCCACGCCTGGACGAAGGTGAGCATCCCGAGCACCATCATCGCGGGGCGGGCCACCGGCAGCACCACGCTCACCACGATGCGGAAGTTGTTCGCCCCGTCGATCTTGGCCGCCTCGATGAGCTCGTACGGCAGCGCCTCGATCAGGTACTGGCGCATGAAGAACACGCCGAACGCGCTCACCAGCGTCGGGAAGATCACCGATTCGAGCTGCCCGCCCCAGCCGAGGCCGGACATCATCATGAAGAGCGGGACCACGCTGAGCTGCGGCGGGATCGTGAGTGTGGCGATGACGGCGGTCATCAGCCAGCCGCGGCCCCGGAAGCGCATCTTGGCGAACGCGTACCCGGCGAGCGTGCAGAAGAAGAGCGTCGCGGCCGTGATGGACGACGAGACGATGATGCTGTTGAGGATCGCCTTGCCGAGGCTGGCCTGCTCCCAGGCGGTCTGGACGTTCTCCAGGAGCCTGCCGCCCGGCAGGAACGGCGGTGTGGAGGCGAGGACTTCGTCCTGGGTGCGGGAGGCCGCCACCAGGGTCCAGTAGAGCGGCAGCAGCGAGCCGAAGCCGACGACGGCGAGCGCGATGTACGCGAACGGGCCGCCCTTCATCTGCTGGCCGGCGCCGATCCTGAAGCGTCCGGGGCGCTGCGGGGCGCCGCCCTTCGGGGACGCCGCGCGCTTCGCCGAGGCCGAAGCGGAAGCGGAGGCCGGGGCGGGAGTGGGGCTGGTCATGGTCATGGAATCGCTCCCGGTCAGACCGCGGACTTGCGGACGTAGCGGCCGATGAACCAGTTGACCGCGGCGATGATGAGCAGGAGCGCGAGCATCGCCCAGGCCACGGCGGCCGCCGGACCGAGGTGTCCGAGGTTCCAGCCGTAGTTGTAGAGATAGATGCTGAGCGTCTCGTACTGGTTCTCGTTGCCGCCGGTGGCGCCGAGCGCGCCGCCCTCCAGCAGCAGTGGCTCACCGAACAGCTGCATGGACCCGATGGTCGAGATGACGATGGTGAACAGGATCGTCGGCCGCAGCGAGGGGATGGTCACCTTGAGGAACTGCTGCCAGCGCGAGGCGCCGTCCAGCGAGGCCGCCTCGTACAGGTCACCCGGCACCGCCTGCATCGCCGCGAGGTAGATCAGCGCGTTGTAGCCGGTCCAGCGCCAGATCACGATGATGGAGATCGCGAGCTTCGAAGTCCAGTGCCCGTTGGCCCAGTTGACCGGGTCGAAGCCGACGAGGCCGAGCGTCCAGTTGAGCAGTCCGCCGTCCGCCCGGAAGACCAGGGCGAAGACGAGGGCGGCCGAGGCGACCGAGGTCGCGTACGGCGTCAGGATGATTGTGCGCCAGAACGTGCTGGCCCGCAGGCGGTAGTTGAGCAGGTGCGCCAGGCCCAGGGCGACCAGGAGCTGCGGGACGGTCGAGATGACACCGATCAGGAAGGTGTTGCTGACCGAGGTCCAGAACTCCGGGTCGTGCAGGATCTTGTCGAAGTTCTCCCAGCCCACCCACTCCATGGTGTCCAGGCCGGTCATCTCCACCCGGTGCAGGGCGATCCAGCCGGTGTAGAGGAGCGGGTAGAGACCGAAGGCCCCGAAGACGAGGAAGAACGGCGCGATGTACGCGTACGGGGACGCCTTGTCGTCGAACCGCCACAGCCGGCTGCGCCACAACTGCCGCCGCTCGGACGGTGGTTCCTTCGGCGGTTCGCTGGGCGGAGACGCGTACGCGTCCCGGGTGGGGGTCGAGGTTGCCACGGGCGGGAGTCCTTCCCTGGAGGCGCCGACGGGCGGCTGGGTCATGGAGTGGGCGGGCCGGTGGTGGACGGCCGGGGCGGGCGGGCGCGGCAGGGGTCGCCCGCCCGCCCCGGGACCGGTTCAGGTCAGCCGATCGCCTTGTCGATCGTGCGGACCGCGACGTCCCAGGCCGCGTCCGGCTTCGTGCCGCGCTGCTCCATGTTGTTGATCTGCGTGGAGATCGAGTCCTTGATCACGCCGTCCTTCGGGCCGAGCACCGCCTCGGGGATGGACTTCGCCCCGTCCGCGTAGATCTGGCCGATGGGGGCGTCGTTGTAGTACGGCAGGGTGGCGCCCTTCACGTCGGGCAGCTCGTAGGCGCCCTTGTTGGAGGGGAAGACGCCGATCGCCTTGAAGACGGCGGCCTGCTGCTCGGGCGCGGTCAGCCACTTGACGAGCTTGGTGGCCTCGTCGACGTTCTTCCCGGACTTCGGGACGGCGAGGAAGGAGCCGCCCCAGTTGGCGGCGGTGTCGCCAGGGGCGCTGGTGATGTCCCACTTGCCCTTGTTGGCCTCACCGGCGTACGTGGAGATCTGGCCGGCCATCCAGGCGGGGCAGACGACGGTGGCGACGGTGTTCTTGCGCAGGGCCGACTGCCACTGGTCCTCGAACTGGGCCAGGCCCTGCGTCAGCTTCTTGGACGCGGCCTCGGCGGCCAGGTCCCAGCCCTTCTTGACGCTGGCGCTCTCCTTGTAGACCGGCTTGCCGCTCGCGTCGTAGTACTGCTCGGGGCTGGAGCTGACGACCGCGTTGAACATGGCGCTCGCGGAGTCCATGAAGTACGTGCCCTTGGGCGCCTTCTTCTTGTACTCCTCGCCGAGCGCCAGGAAGTCCTCCCAGCCGCCCTCGGTCCGCTTCGCGACCTCGGCGCGGTCGGTGGGCAGGCCGGCCTTCTCGAACAGCTCGCGGTTGTAACAGAGGGACATGGGGCCGATGTCGGTGCCCGCGCCGATCACCGCGCCGCTGGGGGCGGTGGCCTGCTTGGCCTTCCACGACACCCACTCGTTGACGTCGATCACCTTGGAGAGGTCGGCGAAGGAGTCCGCCTTGGTGTCGACGATCTCCTTGATCCGGCCGACCTCGATGCCCTGGACGTCGGCGAGGCCACTGCCCGAGTTCAGCTGCTGGAGCAGCTTCGGGTAGTAGTTCTTCTCCTCGGCGGTGGTGTCCTCCTTGACCGTGATCTTCGGGTTCAGCTCGTGGTACTTCTCGAAGAGCCCGGCCTCCTTGTACCCGAACTGGCCGAAGTCGGCCAGGGTCAGCGTGATGTTGCCGTCGGCGTCGGCCCCCTTGCCGGAGTCGGACGAGCCGCCGCAGCCGGTGAGCAACAGGGCGGTGACCGTGAGGCCCGTGGTGGCCACGATCGCGGTTCTACGGCGTCGACCGGCAACGCTGCGGGTGATGCGCATTCCACTGCTCCTTGTTCCGGGGTGGGACTGGCGCTGTTCCGCGGGGCCGGTGGGGGCGGGGCGGAGGACACCAGGTGGTACGGGAACGGGGGCGCGGAAGACACTCCCCCCGGGGAGGCGCGAGTGGCACCCCCGTACATGTGGGAGCGCTCCCATGCACCGATGCCGGAAGGTTCCTGCCTCAAGGGGGTGGGTGTCAAGAGTTGAAGACGATTCCGTTGCCGAAGGGTGTCCGGCGCGTCACGCGAGGGCGTCCGGTCCGCCCACCCGTCGAGAGGTGAACGGGGGTTGGCGGAGCGGGGCGATGTGCCCGGAGGGCTCGCCCCCGCCGATTCGCCCTGATGATCCCTTTGATCGTTCCGGCCGCCGGTCGGGTGCTCCGGCCGCCGGTCGGACGTCCGCGTACCGTCCGGTCGCGCCGGCCGCTGCCACCGGCCCCGGCCAAGAAGGGCGCGCCCCGGCCGGAGGTGGGGTGGGGTCCGGTCGGGGCGCGCGCGTGGGGGGCCGTAGTGGCTGGTGGGTGGGGCTAGCGGTGGGCCGCGCCGCCGGAGGAGGCGGAGGCGCGGCGGAACTTCTTCGCTCCGGGCCGCGTCGCGGTTCCGAGGGAACCGCGGACGGGAGGAAGCGGGGTGCCGGCACCGGGGGCCGGCCGGGCGCCGGTTTCCCCACCGCCACCGGGGCGGCCGGTGGCAGTGGGGGGCGGCGTGGGGGTCGGTGCGGCCGCGCTGGGGGACGCGGACGCGGGGGAAGAGACGGAGGGGGAAGCGGGGGCAGCCGTACCGGTCGGGGTGCGGACCGTTCCGCCGACGACCGCCCCGGGGGCGGCCGCGCCGAGCACCCTGGTACAGGCGCTCGCCGTGCGGCGGTGCGTACGGGAACCCATCAACGTGCCCTGCCTGCCTCTGTGTCCTGGGGTGTCCGGTGGATCGCTCGGTGACTGCGAGAGCACGTTAGCGTCAGCGGAACGGGCAAAGGGGGTATTACGGGCCGGAGTTGATGTTCTTAGGGTGGGCTTAAGGAACGCATGGGAGGGGGTTAATGATGGGCCCCCGGACCGCCCGTGTCCCGCAGCTCCTTGCGGCGCGGCCGGCCGACCCGGCGGGCGACCCGGCGGCCGTGGCCGCGCCGCCCGTGCTCGGGACGGCTGCCGTGCAGCCCGATCCAGATCCGGACCTCCGTGCCGCCGAGCACGGAGCGGCCGATGCGCAGGTCGCCGCCGGTGGATTCGGCGACCCGGCGCACGATGTCCAGGCCCAGGCCGGTGGAGCCGACCGCGCCCGCCGCTCCGGCACGTCCGCTGGTGCCCCGGGCCAGGGCCGCCTCCGGGTCGGCGATCCCGGGGCCCGCGTCCGAGACGAGGACGATCACCGCGTCCCCGCTGTGGTGGACGTCGACGGCGAAGGCCGTGCCCTCGGGGGTGTGGCGGAAGACGTTGCCGAGCAACGCGTCCAGGGCGGCGGCCAGTTCGGGGCGGGCGACGGGGATGCGTACCGTACGGTCCACTCCCGCGAGCCGCACCTCGCGCCCCTCGTCCTCCGCCAGCGCCGACCAGAAGCCCATCCGCTCCCGGATCACCTCGGAGGCGTCGCACCCGGCCCCGGCGCCCGTCTGGACGCCCTGGGTCTGGGGGCGCTGTTCGCGGGCGGTCCGGATGATCGTGTCCACCTCGTGCTCCAGCTGCTCGACCGCCGCCCGGGTCTGGTCGGCCGCCGGGCCCTCGCCGAGGGAGGCGGCGTTCAGCCGGAGGACGGTGAGCGGGGTGCGCAGCCGGTGCGAGAGGTCGGCGGCGAGCTCGCGCTCGTTGGCCAGGAGCTGGACGACCTGGTCGGCCATGGAGTTGAACGCGACGGCGGCGGACCGCAGCTCGGTGGGGCCCTCCTCGGGGACCCGGGTGCCGAGCCGCCCCTCTCCCAGGTCCTGGGCGGCGGCCGCGAGGCGCTGGGCGGGCTGGACCATCCGCACGCCGAGCCGGTCCGCGACCGCCACCGAGCCGACGATCAGGGCGACGCCGACGCCCGAGAGGATCAGCCAGGCGGTGGCGACCCCGTTGGAGACCTCGCCCTCGGGGACGAAGACCTCCACGACGGCGATCTGACCGGTGGACAGCGCGGTGGGCTGGAGGAGCGCGAAGCCGTCGGCGACCTCGGTGATGGAGGCGCGGCCGGCCTTGCGTACGGTCGCGACGTCCTTCGGCGTGGCACGCCGGGTGCCGATGTCCAGGGCCTCGCCCTCGGTCCCGTCCACGGCCTTCGCCGGGGCCGGGACGTGGACGGCGAGCCGCCCCCGGGCGCCCGGTTCGGTGGAGAGGACGGCCCGGGTCAGCTCCTCGCGGTCGGTGGTGATGGAGAGCGCCGGGGCGATCATCGCGGCCTGGCGTTCGGCGTCGGAGAAGGCCCGGTCGCTGGCCATCTCCCGGATGACGAGCCCGAGCGGTACGGCGAAGGCGATGACGACCATCGCGGTGACCGCCAGACACACCTTGACCAGGGCCCATCTCATGCGGGCGGCTCCGCGGCCGGGGCGTCGGCGGGCGGCTGGAGCTTCACGCCGACGCCACGCAGGGTGTGCAGGTAGCGCGGCCGGGCGGCGGTCTCACCGAGCTTGCGGCGCAGCCAGGACAGGTGGACGTCGATGGTCTGGTCGTCGCCGTACGACTGCTGCCAGACCTCGGCCAGCAGCTCCTTGCGGGCGACCACCACCCCGGGGCGTCCGGCGAGGAAGGTCAGCAGGTCGAACTCGCGCCGGGTCAGGTCGAGTTCGGTGCCGTCCAGTTCGGCTCGGCGGCGCAGCGGGTCGATGGCGAGCCCGCCGACGCGGATGACCCGGGGCGGCGGCGCCTGGTCCCCGGCGGCGCGCGAGCGGCGCAGCACGGCGGCCATGCGGGCGGAGAGGTGCTCGACGGAGAACGGCTTGGTCAGGTAGTCGTCGGCGCCGTCGTTGAGCAGCCGGACGATCTCGCTCTCGTCGTCCCGGGCGGTGGCGATGATCACCGGTACGTCGGTGATGGACCGCAGCATCTTGAGCGCCTCGCCGCCGTCCAGGTCGGGCAGCCCGAGGTCGAGTATGACCACGTCGAAGCGGAAGTGCGCGACCTCGCGCAGCGCTTCGAGCGCGGTGCCCACACTCCGTACCGTGTGGGAGGCCTCACTGAGGTGCCGGATGAGGGCGGAACGTACGAACTGGTCGTCCTCGACCACGAGCACACTTGCCATGGGCGGCACCGTACGCCATGGCCCGGGGCCCGGTCCCGCCGCCGCCGGAAACCTCCGCAAAGGCCGGAAGACGGGGACGCGCGGGCCGAGGCTGGGACCGGGGGCGGGGGCGGGAGTTGCGCGCCGGGTCGGGCACCGTACCGGCCGGGGTCGGGCACCGTACGGTCCCCGGGCCGGGAGCGGAACGGAACCGGAACTGGAATCGGAACCGGAACCGGAACAGAAGGTACCGGAGGGGGACAGCCCAGGTCCGGTGGGGCAGGATGTCCCGGATGCAACGAGGACTCGTACACGCGCTCGCGTGGTCGCTCGCCACCGGCGCGGCGGTCACGCTGTCGTGGTGGGGTGTGCACACGGTCATGACGGGGACGGCGTACGACCCGCCCCGGGCCGTGCCGATCTCCGTGGGCGCGGGGGCCCCGAAGCGGATCGGGCAGTCCACCGAGGAGCCGCTCGTCTCCTCCACGTACCGCGCCTCGCCGTCGCCCTCCCCTTCTCCCTCCTCCCTCGCGGCGCACAGCGGCAGCGCGAGCCCTTCGTCACCGGCCGCGCCCCCTTCCCGTACGCCGTCGAGCGCCCCGGCCCGGCCGCTCGCCTCCCCCGCGCCGACCGCGGACTCCGGTGAGGTGAAGGGGTACCGCACCGCCGGCGGCCGGGTCGTGTTCGAGCTGGGGCGGAGCTCGGCGAAGCTGGTCTCGGCGACGCCGGAGCCGGGCTGGTCGATGCAGGTGTGGACGAACGACGCCTGGATCCGGGTCGACTTCAGCGACGGGGGCGGGGTGGACGGGAAGACGCACTCGGTGTTCTGCACCTGGAACGGGACTCCGCCGATGGTGCAGGTCGTCGAACCGTGAACCCCCGGCCGTCCGTCAGGGGTTCTCGAAGACGGACGGCGGGGGCGCGGGCGACGGCTTGGCGTCCGCGTCAAGGACGACGGCCGCGCCGCCGGTGAAGTCCGTGAGCGCCCGCCCGTGTTCGACGCGGCCGGGGTGCGGGTCGCTCGCCACCCGGCGGGTGAACTCGGCGACCGCGAGCGGCAGGGCGGAGGCGAGCAGGACCGCGTTGCCGAAGCGGCGGCCCCGCCAGACCACGGGGTCGGCGGCGAGCGCCAGTTCGGGGAAGACGGCGGCGGCGGTGGCCACCTGGCCGCGCAGATGCGCGAGCGGCGGCCCGTCCGCGAGGTTCGCGGCGTACTGGCCCGAAGGCTTCAGCACCCGGCGCACCTCCGTGAGGAATTCGGCGGAGGTGAGGTGGGCGGGGGTGCGGGCCCCGCTGAACACGTCCGCGATGACCAGGTCCGCCCAGCCGTCCGGGAACTTGCCGAGCCCTTCGCGGGCGTCCACCGCCCGGACCCGGACGCGGGCCTGCGGGTCCAGCGGGAGCCGGTCGCGGACGAGCTGGACGAGGGCCGCGTCGACCTCCACGACCTGCTGGGTGGAGCGGGGGCGGGTCGCGGCGGTGTACCGGGCGAGGGTGAAGGCGCCACCGCCCAGGTGCAGGACGTGCAGGGGCTGGAGCGGGGGCGCGGCGAGGTCGATGATGTGGCCGAGCCTGCGCTGGTAGGCGAAGGAGAGGTACGCGGGGTCGCCGAGGTCCACGTGGGACTGCGGGGCGCCGTCGAGCAGCAGCGTCCAGCCGTCCGGGCGCTCCCGGTCGGGTATCAGCTCGGCGAGACCGCTGTCGACGGGGCCGGAGAAGGGTTCGCGCTCGCCCCGGCCACCGCCCCGGCCGCCTGAGCGGTCGCGCTCCTTCTTGCCCCTGGCCTTGCCTCCGGTGCCTTTGGTGCCTCCGGTGCCTCCGGTGCCTTTGGTGCCTTTGGTGCCTTTGGCCGGCGCTCCTCGTCGTGCCACGTGCGCTGGTCCTTGCTGGTGGGGGCCCGGGATACCGGCAGCGGCGGAGGTTTCCGCCCGTGCGGCAATTATGGGCACAGCGGCGGACGCGGGCCCGCCCGTGGCAGCGGGCTCAGTGGCAGTTGTCGGTCACCTCCAGCAGGCGGGCCGCCTGGTCGAGGGCGGCGCGGAGCACGACGGGGTCGGTGACCGGGGCGTCCTCGGCGGGCGGGAGCAGCCAGCCGGAACCGGCGGCGGGCGGCTCGGCGGGGACGCGCAGCCCGCGGCCGTCCGTCCGCGTACAGGCGCTGCCCGGTACGTCCCAGGCGTCGGCGGTGCCCGGAGGCACGAGGAAGCCGAGGGTGTCGCAGGCGCCGTTGTGCAGGACCGGGCCGACGGCCTCGTGGTCCCGGCCGCGACGGAGGATGTCGACGGCCTCCAGCCCCTGCCGGGCGGGGACGGTGACGAGGTCGCAGGACTGCTCCGCCGGGGCCGGACGCGCGGTGGGGGCCGGGGCCTGGTCGGTGGCGGGGGCCTGTGCCGAGTGGGTGGTGGAGGTCAGTGCCGGGTTGGTGGTGGGGGCCGTGGTCGTCGTCGGGTTCGTCGCGGTCGTCGTCGGGTTCGTCGCGGTCGTCCGTGAGCCGGTCTCCATGCCGATGCGCAGCAAGGGAACCCCTCCTCTCATCGCCGAACGGAGCCACACTCCGTCTCCGCATGGACCAACGGCGTGAGAGCGTCAAGGGCTACGGGGCCACACCGCCGCAAAGGGTGGCAGTTCATGGCAGATCCTGGACGGGATGCACTTTATGTAACGAATCGCCAATTGTGTTCCCTGGCGCGGCAGGTACGTTCTTGCTCCGCCGGGACACCGGAAAGCAGAACCCGGCTGCACCAGAGAGGGGCCGGCCATGGCGTCGACAGGGGCAGTTCCCAACCTCGTCTTCCGCCGGCTGCGCGGACAGCGCTCCGCGGGGGAGTTCGCGGCCGCCGTCCGCAGAGCGGCGCGTGAGATCGGTGAGCAGGTCGCGTGCGATGCCCGGTACATCGGACGCGTGGAGTCCGGGGAGATCCGCTGCCCCAATTACGCCTACGAACGGGTCTTCCTGCACATGTTCCCCGGGACCTCCCTGGCCGACCTGGGCTTCTCGGCCCGCGAGAGCGTACGGGGGCGGGGGGCGCGGGCCGCCCCCGAGCCGTCGGCGCCCGAGCCCGCCGACCGGCCCCGCGACACCGGCCACACCGACCACACCGACGAGGAGAGCGACGTGCTGCGTCGCGTGTTCATGATGGGCGGCACGGCCACGGTGGCCGCCGCCTCCCTGGGTCTCGGCGCGGCACCCGCCTCCGCCGCCCGGGTCTCCCTGCCCGCACAGCGCCGGGTCGGTGAGAGCGAGGTGGAGGCCGTGGAGAAGGCCGTACGGCGGATCCGGGTGCTGGACGACCGGCACGGCGCGGACGGGCTCTACCGGCAGGCCGCACAGCCGTTGCGGGCGGCGTACGAGCTGCTGGACGCGGGGACCACCAGGCGGCGGGCCACCGCGGACCGGCTGCACGCGGGCGCGGGCGAGCTGGCCATCTCCGTGGGGTGGCTGGCCCACGACTCGGGGCGCTTCGACGACGCCCGCTCGCACTACGCGGAGGCCCTGGCGACGGCGCGGCTGGCGGGCGACGCGGGGCTCGAGGCCCACGCGTTCTGCAACACGTCGTTCCTGGCCCGGGACGCGGGGCGGCCGCGTGAGGCCGTACGGGCGGCCGAGGCCGGGCAGCGGGCGGCCCGTACGCTGGGCTCACCCCGGCTGCTGGCGCTGCTCGCGCTGCGGGAGGCGGGGGGCCGGGCGGGGCTCGGGGACCGTACGGGGTGCGACCGGGCGATCGGGCGGGCCCGAGCGGCGTTCGAGCGGGGGCCCTCGGCCGGTGATCCGGAGTGGATGAGCTTCTTCCGGGTGGCGGAGCTGGAGCTGCTGGAGGCACAGTGCTGGTCCGCGCTGGGCGACTGGTCCCGGGCGGCCCGGCACGGGCGGCGGGCGGTGGGGCTCCAGGACGCGCACTTCACCCGGAACCTGGCGCTGTACCGGGCGCAGCTGACGGGCGACCTGGCGCGGGCGGGGCAGCTGGAGGAGGCGGCGGCGACGGGGCACCAGGTGCTGGACCTGCTGAGCAGGGTCCGGTCCTCGCGCATCCGGGGGATGGTGGCGGGGACGGTACGGGTGCTGGAGGCGCGGCCGGGCGGGGGGCCGGGGGCGGCGTCCTTCCTGACCCGCCACCGGGAGTCGGCGTCGGCCACCTGAAGCCCGTCCGGCGTTGAGTACGGCCCTTGCCCGGGTGGGCGGGGGCGCTTCCCGGGGCGCGGGAAGCCCGTACAGCGCACCCGGAACGTGCTCAACAGTTCCGTCCTCAAACGCCGGACAGGCTGGAATGGGCGCCGCGCACGCCGGAGCAGGCGCCGGACGGAGTGAAGTGGGCGCCGCGCACGCCGGGAGCAGGCGCCGGAGGGGCTGGAGCAGGCGCCGCGCACGCCGGAGTGGGGCGCCGGACTCTCACGCGCCGGAGAGGGCGCCGCGCAGGCCCGGAGCAGGCGCCGCACACGCACACGCCGGAGCGCACCCCGGAGCAGCCGCGGGTCAGCGTTCCAGGTGGCCCGTGTCGTTCCAGCGTTCCAGGGCCGGGGAGCCGTACGCCCACCCCAGCACCGACAGCGACGTCGGGTCCAGGCGGATGCGGGCGCCGAAGGACAGGTCCTCGCCCAGCCAGCGTGAGGCGATGGAGCGCAGGATGTGGCCGTGGGCGAAGATCAGCACGTCGCGGTCGGCGGAACGCGCCCAGGCCACGGCCTCGTCCGCGCGGGCGGTGACCTCCGCGATGGACTCGCCCTCCGGGACGCCGTCGCGCCAGATCAGCCAGTCCGGCCGGTCCGCCTTGATCTGCGCCGGGGTCAGCCCCTCGTACGCCCCGTAGTCCCACTCCATCAGCGCGTCCCACGGCTGCGCGCGCTCCCCGAACCCGGCGAGCGCGCAGGTCTCGGCGGCCCGGACGAGCGGGCTGGTGCGGACCTCGACGCCGGGCAGCCCCGACCACGGCGCCCGGTGCAGCCGTTCGCCGAGCAGTTTCGCGCCCTCGCGGCCGCTGTCCAGGAGCGGGATGTCCGTCCTGCCGGTGTGGTTGCCCTGGACCGACCACTGGGTCTGGCCATGCCGGGCGAGCAGGATGCGCGGTGCCATGAAGGCTCTCCCTGGAACGGTGGTGCTGGGCCTTCCATCATTCCGTATCGGCTCGGAAAGCAACCTCCGGGGCGGTGGCGACGTCCCTCTCTGAGCAGCCCTTCGCCGCGGTGAGGGAGCCGCGGTGAGGGAATCGCCGAGGTGGCGGGCTGCGTACGGGGAGCCCCCCGGGGACCCCGGGGAAGCCGGCGGCTCACGGCCGCCTTACGGTTGAACGCCTGCCGTCGGCCGCATGAACATGGGGAGAGCCACCGGATGCCGCACGACACCGCCCTGCCCGCGACCGGTCATCGGCCCCGCTGGTGGACGGAGCTCCCACTGATCGCGGTGGTGTACTGCCTGTACTCGGTGGGCCGCCTCCTGGTCCGCGGGGACGTGTCGACGGCGGTCGACAACGGCCTGGCGATCCTCCGGCTCGAACAGGCGCTCCACCTCAACGCCGAGCACCCGCTCAACCGCCTCTTCACCAGCACCCCGTCCCTGGGCATACCCGCCGACTTCGCGTACGCCTCCCTGCACTACGTGGTCACCCCGGCGGTCCTGGTCTGGATGTTCCGGCGCAGGTCGGCCGTGTACCGGGCGGCCCGGGTCTGGCTGATGAACTCGACCCTGCTCGGTCTGGTCGGCTTCACCCTGATGCCGACCTGCCCGCCCCGGCTGCTGGACGCGAGCCACGGCTTCGTCGACACGATGGCGCAGTACAGCGCGTACGGCTGGTGGGGCGAGGGCGCGAGCGCCCCGCGCGGGCTGAGCGGGATGACCAACCAGTACGCCGCCATGCCGAGCCTGCACGTCGGCTGGTCGCTGTGGTGCGGGATCCTGCTGTGGCGCCACGCCAGGCACCCGCTGCTGCGGGCGGCGGGCGTCGCCTACCCCCTGATCACCACGATCATCGTCATGGGCACCGCCAACCACTATTTCCTGGACGCGGTCGCCGGTGCGGCCGTCATGGCGGCCGGGGCCCTGCTGACCAGGCCGGTCATGCGGCTGGCCGACCGGGTCAAGGGGCGTCTGCGGGCCGCCTGGGCCGTCGCGCGTACGGCCTCCGGGCCCGCGGAGTCCCCGATTGTCAGTGCCGGATGCAAGACTTCCGCGGGTGAGCGAATCCCCGGCCAGCGGACCTCCTCCGCAGATTCCCCCGACGCGGCAGCCGACGGCGCGGCAGACCCCGTCGGAGCCGACCGCGCAGGCACCGCAGCGAACGACGACGCTCCGGCAGCGGCTCGCTGAGCTGCGCGGCCCCTCCGTCGCACCGCACCCGCTGGACGCCCGCGCCCTGGCCGCCCTCGCCGCCAACCCCGGCTGCAAGCGCCGCGCCCTGCTCGACGGGGCCGGGGTCGACAAGGGCGTGCTGGCCGAGGCGCTCGGCTCCCCCGCCCCCTTCGGGCAGTCCCAGTTCGCCTTCATGCGGGGCAACGCGTTCGAGGCCAAGGTCAAGGCCGACGGCGGCACCGAGCTGCTGCGCCTGCTGTACGAGCACCTCGGCGGCGGCTCCCCGGCCCCGGCGGGCGACGCCCTGCTGCCCGATCTGGGCGCGGCGGGGCCCGAGGGCCGGGCCGCCCGGACCGCGCTCGCGCTGCGGGAGGCGACGGCGGCGGGCTGCTGGGCGCTGCTGGACCACCCGATGCTGGCCTTGGAGGTGGCGGGCTCCCCCGCCTATCTGGAGCCGGACGCCGTGGTGGTGCACCCCGACGGCCGGTGGACGGTGGTCGAGATCAAGTCGTTCCCGATGATCGACGCCTCCGCCGACGCCGCGAAGGTCGGGGCCGCCGCCCGCCAGGCCGCGGTGTACGTGCTGGCCCTGGAGCGGGTGGCGGCGGTGACCGAGGGGGCCGAGGTCGGCCACCGGGCGCTGCTGGTCTGCCCGAAGGACTTCTCCAACCTGCCGACCGCCTCCGTCGTCGACGTACGCAAGCAGCGCGCCGTCACCCGCCGCCAGCTCACCCGGCTGACCCGCGTCGAGGACATCGCCGAGGCGCTCCCCGAGGGGACGACGTTCGATCCGGCGTGCTCGCCGCAGGAGCTGGAGTCCGCCGTCTCCTCCGTCACCGCGGCCTACGCCCCCGAGTGCCTGGCCGCCTGCGAGCTGGCCTTCCACTGCCGGGCGCGGTCCCGGGCCGAGGGGGCCGTGGAGTCGCTCGGCCGGAGCGTGCGCGGGGAGCTGGGCGGGCTGACCACGGTGGCCGGGGTGCTGGCCGCCGCCGCGGGCAAGGAGGGCGACCCCGCCGACCCGACGGTGGCCGCGCTGCGCCGGGCCGCCGCCCTGCGCGCCGAGGCGCTGGAGAGCGCCGCCGTGCTGCGCGCCGAGGCGCCGGAGGGGGCGGCCGTATGTCGCTGATCACCACGCTCGCCCGGCTGGAGGCCGTCGACTCGGGCCGCGCCCAGCCGCTGGCGACCGTCCGCCACCGCCACCTCACCGACCGGCCGCTCGTCCTGGTGCCGCTCACCACCGCCGGGGAGGCCGGGGCCCCGCTCGGCGCCCTGGTCGGCACGGACCGCGATCAGCCCCGGCTGCTGGCCGTGGCCCAGCCGCGCGACCGGGACCTGCGGTTCGCGTTCCTGGCCGAGCTGGCGGAGGCGGTGCTGCCGCACATCGAGGCGTACGCGGACGTGGTCGAGCCCGCCGAGCGCAACGAGACCGACCCGGCGACCGGCAGGAAGACCAAGGTCGAGGTCGAGCTGTGCACAAACGCCCCGCAGCTGATCGTGCCGAGCCGGGCGGGCATCGAGTTCGTGCGGCTGCTCGGCCGCTCCATGCGGTTCCGCCGGACCGCCGAGGACGACCCGGAGACGCCGTACCCCGCCCCGGCGCGGGTCCCGCTGCTCGGCCGCTGGCTCACGCACTACGGGGAGCGGGCCCGGGTGCCCGGCTCCTCGCTGCTCCTCGCCGCCACGGACCTGCTGAACCGGCACTGGGCGACCGGCCAGAGCAGCCTGGAGGACCAGCACCTGGGGGCGCTGCTCTCCTGGATCGACCCGCCGGGGGGCACCTCCGGCGCGGAGGCCGCCCTGCGGGCCGAGCTCGCCCGTGACCAGGACGGGCAGCTGCTCTGCCCGCCCGCCGGACCCGCCACCGACCCGGCCTTCGACAACCGGCGCCTCGCCCCCGCGATCGAGAAGTACGACCGGGCCCGTACGGCGCTGGCGGCGGCCGAGGACGGGCTCGCGGCCGACGAGCGGCTCGGCGCGCTGAGCAACGCCGAGCGGGAGATCCGCTCCCTCCTCGCGAACGTGATGCTGCCGACCTGGGACCGGGTGTGGCAGGGGCTGGACCTGCTGCGGGAGCTGCCCGAGGGGTCCAGGGCCGAGGACCGCTGGACCCGGGACCGCTGGTCGTTCACCGCCCACCGGGACCGGGTGCGCTCCGGCGAGCCGCCGCAGCCGCGCCGCGACGACGCGGTGACGGCGGCCCAGAAGCTGGCCTCCCGGGAGACCGCGCAGGCCCAGCTGGAGGCGCAGGAGGCGCTGGACGATCCGCTGGTGCTGGCCGGGCGGCGGCTGGCGGGCGAGGCGTTCCTGGCGGAGGTGACCGAGGTCGAGATGGCGTACACGGAGTCCAAGCGGCCCTCCCCCCGCCCGCTGGTCACCCTCCGCACGGACGAGCGGCCGCACCTGGGCGAGCGGACGCGGGTGTACCGCTCGCTGGACGGAAAGCCGCAGGCGGCGGAGTTCGTGGGGTACGTCTCCGACGGCCCCGGCCAGGACGACATCGTGCTCGTGCTGCGGATCATGGACCGGATGGGCCGGGGCAAGGAGCCGGCGCCCGGTTCGCTGCCGGAGCCGGGTGAGCGGATCGCCTGGACCCTGTTCGAGCACGATCAGCGCGGTGGCCCGAAGCTCCCCGACCCGGAGGAGACCCCGTGGACCCACGGCGGCCCCCCGGGCGCGGACGCCGCCACGCGCGCGGAGCACCCCGACCCCGTGACCCCGGAGGACCTGCTGTGACGACCGTCGGCCGGGGAGGGCCCGCTGTGAGGACCGGCTTCGATCCGGGTGCGGAGGCGGCGCGGGCGACCGGGGCGATCCTCGACGACACCCTGCGCGGCAGCGCCCGGGGCATCGTCGTGGACTCCCCGCCCGGCGCCGGGAAGTCGACCCTGGTGGTCCGGGCGGCCCTGGAGCTGGCCGCCGCCGGGCACCCGCTGATGGTGGTCGCGCAGACCAACGCCCAGGTCGACGACCTGGTGGTGCGGCTCGCGGAGAAGGACCCGGAGCTGCCGGTGGGCCGGCTGCACAGCAACGACTCCGACCCGTACGACAAGGTGCTCGACGGCCTCGACAACGTGACGAAGTCGGCGAAGGCGGCGGATCTGGCCGGGCTCGACGTGGTGATCTCGACGGCCGCCAAGTGGGCGCACGTGAAGAACGTGGAGCCGTGGGGGCACGCGATCGTCGACGAGGCGTACCAGATGCGCTCGGACGCGCTGCTGGCCGTGGCCGGGCTCTTCGAGCGGGCGCTGTTCGTCGGGGACCCGGGGCAGCTGGACCCGTTCTCGATCGTCGGCGCGGACCAGTGGGCGGGGCTGAGCTACGACCCCTCCGCGAGCGCGGTCTCCACGCTGCTGGCGCACAACCCGCAGCTGCCGCAGCACCGGCTGCCGGTCTCCTGGCGGCTCCCGGCGTCGGCGGCGCCGCTGGTGTCGGCCGCGTTCTACCCGTACACGCCGTTCCGCAGCGGTACGGACCACGGGGACCGGAAGCTCTCGTTCGGGGTGGCCTCGGACGGGTCCGGGCCTGACCGGGTGCTGGACGAGGCGGCCGAGGCCGGGTGGGGGCTGCTGGAGCTGCCGGCCCGGCACACCCCGCGCACCGACCCCGAGGCGGTACGGGCGGTGGCGCTGGTGGTCCGGCGGCTGCTGGACCGGGGCGGCGTCGCCACCAGCGAGCGGTCGAAGGACCCGGTGCCGGTGACGGCGGACCGGGTGGCGGTCGGCACGGCCCACCGCGACCAGGCGGCGGCGGTGCGGGCGGCCCTCGCGGAGCTGGGCGTCACGGGGGTGGCCGTGGACACGGCCAACCGGCTCCAGGGCCGCGAGTTCGACGTCACGGTGGTCCTGCACCCGCTGTCGGGGCGCCCCGACGCCACCGCGTTCCACCTGGAGACGGGCCGGCTGTGCGTGCTGGCCTCGCGCCACCGGCACGCCTGCGTCGTGGTCTGCCGGGAGGGGGTGGCGGAGCTGCTGGACGAGCACCCGTCCACGGAGCCGGTCCAGCTCGGTGTCACGGTGAAGTTCCCCGACGGCTGGGAGGCGAACCACGCGGTGCTGGCCCACCTCTCCGAGCACCGGGTGCGGTGGAAGCCGTAGGAGGCGCGAGGCCCGAGGCCCCCAGGCGCAAGGCCTGTGGCCCTCTTGCGCGGGGTTGGACAATGGAGGGTGGCCGTCCTGTCCGACCCTGATCGGAAGGAGCCCCCCAGAGAGGAACAGCACATGACACAGTCCGAGCGGAACGAACGGCAGCGGCTGCGCCCCGCGCCGCTGCTCTTCGAGCCGTCTCAGGCGGCAGCCGACCCGGAGCACTTCTTCGACCTGGAGTCGTTGGAGGACCCCCGGGAGCTGCTGGCCCGCGCGACCGAGCTGACGCAGGCCTTCCGCGCGGCGACGGACCGGTCGGTGGAGTTCCAGGCCATGGCGGCGGCGCAGCTCGCCGATCCGCGCCGGTTCGACCGGCTGACCGCGGCGGATGTCGCGGAGCGCGCGGAGTGGACCGAGGACTACGCGAAGAAGATGATCGAGTTCGGGCGCTCCCTGCTGGACGCCTCCTCGACGGCCTGACGCCCGCTGCCGCCGCCGCTCCCGGTGCCCTGCCGGACGGCCGCGTCCGGCGCCCGATGCCCGGCCGCCTCCAGTCCCTGACGCCCGGCCCCGGGGCTCTGAGGGTCTCGGCGGTTCAGGGAGTCCGGAGGCTCTACGTCACCCGAGACCCCGAAAGCCTCGGCGTCCCCGGCAGTCTCGGAGGCCCGGCGGCCCCGGAAGCTCGGAGGCTCGGCGGCCCGGCGGCCCCACAGGCCCTGCGGCCCCGGCGGCCCCGGAAGCTCGGAGGCCCGGCGGCCCCGCAGGCCCCCGGCGTCCCCGCAGGCCCCGGCGGCCCCGGGCCCCGGAGGCCCCGGCGGTCCTCAGACCAGAGGTCAGGTCCCGTGGCATATGCAGGGTGCGCAAGATACTCCTCCCCCTCCCACCCTGTCCCGGTTTCCGGCAACTCTCGGAATCCTCTCCGTCACGCACGGTAGACCTGTGCTTCATGAGCGCATGGCTGAAAGACGAAACGACCCTGCAGGCCGGCGGAGCCGCGGCCCACGCCGTCGACATCTTCGCCCTGCTGCGGGACCGGACGGGAGCGCAGGCCGCCCAGGTGACCGCCGCCGGTGCCGCCTGGCTGGCGGGCGCCTCCGCCTACCCGCGCTCCACCCTCGCGCAGTGGCAGGAGCGCCCGGCCTCCCCCGGGGTGCTCCCCTGCGGCTCCCAGTTCGACGTCGTCAACGTGCCCGTACTGTTCGGGCGGCGGATGCTGGAGCGGCTCTGGGCGGAGGGCCCCGGCACCGGGCCCGTCGCCGTGCACCGGGGCCGGATGCTGCTCTTCGCCAGCCCCGGAACGGCCCAGCGACTGCCCTCGCTGCTGGCCTGGGAGGAGTGGGGGTCGCGCGGTGGTGAGGCGTCCCGCCCGCAGCGCACACAGGTGCCCCCGCTGCTCTGCCACGGGACCGGCGACGCCGTCACCGTACCCCCGCTGACCTGCCCGTCCGGTGGTTCCGGGCCGCGCTGGCTGGTGGCGCCCGACACCCGTGGCCCGTGGCTGCCCGGCCCCGACGTGCTGCTCTGGGCGTGTGTGCGGGTCAGCCGGTCGGAGGAGTCCCAGGGGTCCGGTCATTCGATTTTTCCTCGGGCGGATCAGGGTGCTAATGTCTACGACGTCAGCAGGCGCCGTTAGCTCAGTTGGTTAGAGCAGCTGACTCTTAATCAGCGGGTCCGGGGTTCGAGTCCCTGACGGCGCACAGACGGAAGAAGCCCCTCGCGGAAGCGAGGGGCTTCTTCGTGTTCCGTCCTCGGGGAGCCTCAGACCCCGGCGGTGATCCTGACCGTCCAGGAGCCGGACGGCGTACGGTCCGCGACCTCCACGCGGGTGCGCTCGCCCGGCACCGTATAGGTCTCGCCCTCCGTGAGCGGGGCGTCCGCGAGCGGCGGGTAGACCGAGCGGTCCCAGCAGGAACCGGTCTCCGGGTGGGTGTCGATCACCTCGACCGGGCCGCCCCCGGAGGCCGTATGGCCGCGGACCCGGTAGATCAGGATGCCCTCGGTGCAGGTCCCCCGGTCGTTCCCGGTGGCGCCGCGGGCCTCGATCGCCAGGACGCTGTCCTGGCCGGTGCGGACGACGGCGAGCCGGGTCCCGATCGACCCGCCGGGCACGGGGGCGGCGGAGACCGGCTCCAGGGTGAGGTCGGCCGAGCCCTGGACGCAGACGACCTGGGGCCCCTCCAGCCAGCCGAGCTTCCACTTGTGCCAGCCGAAGAGCTCGGGGGCCAGGCCGAACTGGCTGCCCATGACGTCCCAGTCGCCGACGTGGGTGTCCCAGTCGCCCTTGCCGTCGGTGGGCCGGTGGTAGAGGTCGGCCAGATCGAAGACGTGCCCGGTCTCGTGGGCGAGGACGTTGCGGTCGGGCGGGTGCTGCTCGAAGACGGTGACGACGCGCCGGATGTCGGTGGAGTCGGCGCGCAACGGCCGGTCGAAGTTGACGACCTTGGTGGCGTCGGAGTCGACGCCCGGGGCGTCCGGGTCGGCGACCAGGTAGACGATGTCGTACGCCGAGAAGTCGACGTCCGGGTCGGCGGCGGCGATGGCGTCGCGCAGGTAGGCGGTGCGCCGCTTCGCGTCCCAGTCGCGCTCTATGCCGTACCAGGTGGAGGCGCGGGGCATCTGCGTCCAGCTCCGCCGGGGGTGCGGGCGCAGGGTGAACCGGCCGTAGCTGGCGCGCTCGAAGAAGCGGGTGGTCGAGGGGAAGTGGTCGGCGGCCAGCACGTCGGGGGTGAGCACGGGGGCGGAGTCCGGGAAGGAGAGGAAGATCATCACCGCGTCGAGGTGCCGGCCGGGCCGGGGGTAGGCCCCGTTCCAGGTGTCCAGGCCCAGCGAGTGGTGCGCCGCCGTCCTGGGGAGCACGCACGGGGCCGCGTCACGCGTGACGGCCGCGGCCGGGCCGGCGACGAGCGAGGTGGCGGCGAGCGCCGTCAGGGAGGTCACGGCGGCCGCAATACCGCGCAGCCTCAGCCGCTCCGCTCCCCCGCGTCCGGGCTCACGCTGCACATCGACCTCCGGGTGGGGAACGCGGTACGTCTCGTCCACCCTGTGCCGGTTCGTGATGATCCGCCCTGTTGTGCTGCCCCACACGGGTCACACAGGCACCATGGATCGCAGGGTCGACGCCCGACGGCACCCCACCCCAGACCATCACGGAACGTCACCATCGACCGGTTCGGCAGGCCGATGCAACAGAAACGCGCAGAAACCACCAGGACCGGGCAAAGCGGAATGTCATAGACCGGCCGTTCGGTCGAGCCCTGTCCGGATGCGAGCTGGAACGCCCGATGCGCCACCCTCTATGCTTCACCACGCTTTCCCGCGTGGATCGGGCCCCTCCAAGGGTTCACCACCCGGTGCCCTGTCCGACCCCACCTGTTCACGACAACCTTCACAGCGGGAGCGAGCGGTGAGCGGAACCTCCGAAGGGCCCAGGGCCCCGGCAGGCACATCCCCGGACGCCGTGGACACGCCGGTCACGGAGCGTCATACGGCAGGGCCTGCCGGAGGCCGTACGGCACGCCCCGCGGGCCCCCTCCGGAGCGCGGCGGACACCGCCGCCACCGAGCTGCGCGACCACCGGGCCGCCTTCAACGCCGCCACCCTCCCCATGGCCGTGGTGGACGGCCGAGGACATGTCGTACGGGCCAATGACGCGCTCGGCGGGCTCCTGGGCACGACGCCCGGCTCGCTGGCCGACCGGCAGGCGTGCGAGCTGGTGGACCTCGCCTCCGACGACCGCACCTGGCACGCCTACCGCGAGGTGCTCCAGGGCCGCCGCTCCCGGTTCCGCTGCACCCGGCGCCTCAAGCACCCCGACGGGCGCACCCTGTGGGCCGAGGTCACCGTCGTCCCCATGACCGGGACGTCGGCGTCCGAGCCCGCGCGGGTCCTGCTGACGGTGGCGGACATCAGCGACCGGCGCGAGCTCCAGGACCGGCTGCGCCACCTCCAGATGCACGACCCGGTGACCCGGCTGCCCAACCGGACCCTGTTCTTCGAGCGGCTCTCGGTGGCCCTGGAGACCCCGCCGTACCAGGACGACTCGATGCTCCCCCGGCACGGCCGGATCGGGCTCTGCTACCTGGACCTGGACGGCTTCAAGGCCGTCAACGACACCCTCGGCCACCGGATCGGGGACCGGCTCCTGGCCGCCGTCGCCGGGCGGCTCACCGACTGCGCCGAGACGGACGCGAGCCGCAACCCGGGCGGCAGCCGGCTGGTGGCGCGCCTGGGCGGCGACGAGTTCGCGATCCTGGTGGAGGACTCGGGCGGTACGGAGGCGCTGACCGAGCTGGCCCGCGCGGTCCTGACCGCCCTCCAGCACCCCTTCGACCTGGCCGGGCAGCGGCTCTCGGTCTCCGCCTCGATCGGGGTGGTGGAGCGACCGGTGGCCGGCACCTCACCGACCGGTCTGATGCAGGCAGCCGACACCACGCTGTACTGGGCCAAGGCCGACGGCCGGGCCCGCTGGACCCTCTTCGACCCCGAGCGCAACGCCCACCGCATGACCCGCCAGGCGCTCTCCTCCACGCTCCGGCCCGCCGTGGAGCGCGGCGAGTTCACCCTGGAATACCAGCCGCTGGTCGGCATGGCGGACGGGGTGGTGCGCGGGGTGGAGGCGCTGGTGCGCTGGAACCACCCGCAGTTCGGGGTGCTCTCGCCGAATCGGTTCGTCGGGATCGCCGAGGAGGACGGCTCGATCGTCCAGCTCGGCCAGTGGGTGCTGCGCACCGCGTGCCGCCAGGCGCGGCGCTGGCAGCTGGACCACCCGGACGAACCGGCGCTCTTCATCAGCGTCAACGTCGCCGTACGCCAGGTCTGGGACTCCGACCTGGTCGCCGATGTGGCGCAGATCCTGGGCGAGACGGGCCTGGCCCCCGGGCTGCTCCAGCTGGAGCTGACCGAGTCGGCGGTGATGGGCTCCGGGGGCCGCCCGCTGCGGGCGCTCCAGGCGCTGAGCGACATGGGCGTACGGATCGCCATCGACGACTTCGGCACCGGGTATTCCAACCTCGCCTACCTCAGCCGGCTGCCCGTCTCCGTGCTGAAGCTGGACGGGGCGTTCGTGAAGGGCTTCCGGTACGAGGACGGTACGCACCCCAGCCCCGCCGACGAGACGATCGTGGAGGCGATGGTGCAGCTGGCGCACCGCCTGGGCCTGACCGTCACCGCGGAGTGCGTGGAGACGGCCGGGCAGGCGGAGCGGCTGCGCCGGATCGGCTGCGACACCGGGCAGGGGTGGCTGTACTCCCGGGCCGTGGCGCCGGAGCTGATCGCGGCGCTGATCACGGCCCGGCCGGCGGCCGAAGAGGCTTAGGGGGTCTCCGAGCAGTGCGGCGCGGACGGGCGGCGCCGCATGGTCAGACACCCCTAGGCGGCGGGCAGCCCGTACGCCTCAGGCGCGGCGCGGCAGCCCGTACGGCTCAGGCGGGACGCGGCAGCCCGTACGCGTCCGCGATCAGCTCGTAGCTGCGCAGCCGCGCGTCGCCGCCGTGCGCGTTGGCGGTGATCATCAGCTCGTCGGCGCCGGTGCGCTTGGCCAGGTCGTCCAGGCCGGTGCGGACCTCGTCGGCGGTGCCGTGGATCACGTTGGAGAGCCAGCCGTCGACGAACTCCTGCTCCATCGGGGAGAAGTCGTACGCCGCCGCCTCCTCCGGGCTCGGGATCAGCCCCGGCCGCCCGGTGCGCAGCCGGACCATCGACAGGGCGCCGGTCAGCACCTGGCGGCGGGCCTCGCGCTCCTCGTCGGCGGCGAGCGCGGAGACCCCGATCAGGGCGTACGGGGCGTCCAGCACGGCGGAGGGCCGGAAGGAGCTGCGGTACAGGTCGAGCGCCGGGATGGTGTTCTGCGCCGAGAAGTGGTGGGCGAAGGCGAACGGCAGACCCAGCGTGCCGGCCAGCCGGGCGCTGAAGCCGGAGGAGCCGAGCAGCCAGACGGGCGGCCGGTGCGCGGACTGCACCCCGCCGTCGGCGGTCGCCTGGACCGGGCCCGGTACGGCGTGGATGCGTGCGTACGGGTGCCCGTCGGGGAAGTCGTCGTCCAGGAACCGGATCAGCTCGCTCAGCTGCTGCGGGAACTCATCGGCGCCCTCGTTGAGCCGGTCGCTCCGGCGCAGGGCGGCGGCCGTCGCGCCGTCGGTCCCGGGGGCCCGGCCCAGGCCCAGGTCGACGCGGCCGGGGGCCATCGCCTCCAGGGTGCCGAACTGCTCCGCGATCACCAGCGGGGCGTGGTTGGGCAGCATCACGCCGCCGGAGCCGAGGCGGATGCGGTCGGTGTGGGCGGCGATGTGGGCGAGGATCACGGCCGGGGAGGACGAGGCGACCCCGGGCATGGAGTGGTGCTCGGCGACCCAGTAGCGGTGGAAGCCGCGGGCCTCGGTGAGCTTGGCGATCTCCACGCCGGTACGCAGGGCCTGGGTCGCGGTGCGCCCCTGCCCCACGGTCACCAGGTCGAGCACGGAGAGCGGTACGGGGGCGGTGCCCGCCGCCGTACCCCGGATCCCGTCGCCGCCCGTGCCGCCGCCCGTCTCGTCGCCTCGGATCTCGTCCACGTGTCGGCCCTCTCCCGGTGGTGCTCGTCGTACGTACGCGTATCGGAGACGTACAACAGGAGGATGGCTCCGTTTATTCCGGGCCGGTGGCGGAGTCCCTTGCGCGGCCTGCTGCGGGGGCCTTCTGTGGCGCCGCCTCGTGCCGGGCCTGTTGCGTGGTCTGTTCCGGGGCCTGTTTGCGGGGCTGGCCGTCGGAGGCCGGTGCCGGCCGGCTACTCCCGTACCTCGATGCCCTTCGGCTCCACCGCGCCCGGCACCGGCCGGCGGGTGGCGAAGAGGGTGCCGAGCGTCGGGGCCCAGACGTGGCGGTCGGTCAGCCGCAGCCCCTCCCAGACCGTCACCTGGTTCGCCGTGAGGACGGGCTTGCCGACCGCCTCCTCCAGCTCGGGGATGTACGCGGCCGTGTGCAGGGCCGCGTCCGGGAGCAGCAGCACCTCCGCGTCCGGGTGGTCCGCGGCGAGCGCGGCCTCCTTGACCCGGTCGATCTCCCAGGCGGCGGCCTCGGCGGCCGTGGTGGCCCCGGCGCTCCCGGAGGACACCACCTCCACACCGCCCGCCACCAGGAACTCGGCGAAGAGCGCGGTGACGTCCTCGGGCCAGGCGGCGGCGACGGCGACCCGGCCGGCGCCCAGCTCCCGTACCGCGTGGACGAAGCCGAAGGCGGTGCTGGAGGCGGGCAGGCCCGCGCTCCTGGCCAGCGTGGCGATCTGGTTGTGGGCACCGGCCCAGCCGTACACGAAACTGCCGCCCGGACTCGCCCAGACGAGTGCCTCGGCGCCCGCGAGGCGCAGCTCCTCGACGCCCTCGGCGAGCCGCTCGGGCGCCCCGCTCTCGCGCAGCGCGCCGGGGCTGTAGGCGCCCTCGCCGTCCTCGGTGGAGAGCAGCGGCAGCCTGATGTCCGTGTCGAGCGTGATCTCGATCCGCGGGAAGTCGTCCTCGGCGGCGTGGCCCGGGTAGAGAAGTCCTACGGTCGTGGTCATGTTCACCCTTCCTTCGCGTCGGGCACGGAAAGCCACTGGTGCCCCCTGCCCCTGTCAAGTATTCCCCCGGCGGGGCGACGACGGCGGGTGAGCGGGGCCCGTCCCGGCCGTGCCGTGGGGCCGGTTCCTGTCGCGCCACGGGGCCGGTGCCGGTCGTGCCGTGGGGCCCGTCCCGGTCGCGCCGTCGTCCCGCCGCGGCCGTGTTGACGCGGGTGGGAGCGGCTGCGAGCGTGGTCCGTGCGGAGATCATGACCACGCCTGCTCCTCTGGCGACCTGCGACGTAGCGGAGTGATGAACCACCGATGCCGGAACCCGTCGTCCTCGTCCTCGACGCCGACCCCTCCCCGCGCCTCGGCCGGCTGACCGGCCGGGCCCGGGTCCTGCGCACCGACGCGGCGGGGCTCGCCGAGCGGCTGCCGGCGGCCGATGTGCTGCTGGTGTGGGACTTCACCTCCGACGCGGTGCGCGAGGCCTGGCCCGGGGCGGGCCCCCGGCCGCGCTGGGTGCATGCGGCGAGCGCGGGCGTGGACCGGCTGCTCTTTCCGGAGCTGGCCGCCTCCGACACCGTCCTGACCAACGCGCGGGGCGTCTTCGAGCGGCCGATCGCCGAGTACGTGGCCGGTCTGGTACTGGCCTTCGCCAAGGACCTGCCCACCACCCTGGCCCTCCAGCGGGAGCGGCGCTGGCACCACCGGGAGGGGCAGCAGGTCGCCGGTTCGCGGGCGGTGGTCGTCGGCGCGGGCCCGATCGGACGGGAGATCACCCGGCTGCTGCACGGCCTGGGCGTCCAGGTGGCGCTGGTCGGCCGGACCGCCCGGCGCACGATCCACGGCATCGAGGACCTGGGCCCGCTGGCCGCCCGCGCGGACTGGGTGATCTCCGCGGTGCCGCTGACCCCGTCCACGTACGGGATGTTCGACACCCGCTTCTTCGGGCTGCTCCAGCCCTCGGCCCGGTTCATCAACGTGGGGCGCGGGGCGAGCGTGGTGGAGGCGGACCTCGTGTCGGCGCTGGAGCGGCGCTGGCTGGCGGGGGCGGCGCTGGACGTCTTCCAGGACGAACCCCTGGGCGAGGAAAGCCCGTTGTGGGATGTGCCGGGGCTGCTGATCTCGCCGCATCTGAGCGGGGACACGGTGGGGTGGCGCGACCGGCTGGGCGAGCAGTTCCTGGCGATGTACGAACTATGGGCGGATGGGCACCCGTTGCCCAACGTGGTGGACAAGGAGCGGGGTTACGTCCCGTCCACCGACACCCGCGAAGACGCGGAGGGGATCGGGGACAGTCCCGCCCGGTGACTGCTCCCCGCAGCAGATCCGTCACTCTCCGCCCATGCCAGGCCACGGGAAGGTCACCCTCCGGCCACCGTTCGGTTACATGGCCCCGGCTTCCTGCATAGACGTACGGGAGCGGGCAGGCACTCACCCTGTCCGGACTGTCCGACCTCCAGGAGACCGCGAACCATGGCTGACTTTCCTCACCTTTCCCGCCGGGGCTTCCTCAATCGATCGGCGGCCGTGGGCGGCCTCCTGGTCGTCCCCGGGCTCCTGACCGCCTGTAGCAAGACCGACTCGGGCGCCGCCACCGGCGAGGGCGCCCTGGACAAGCTCCGCAAGCAGGGTTTCGTACGGGTGGCGTACGCCAACGAGGCGCCGTACGGCTACCTGGAGGGCAAGGAGCTCAAGGGCGAGGCCCCGACCCTGCACCGGGAGATCTTCAAGGCGCTGGGCGTGGAGGAGCTGAAGCCGACGCTCTCCGAGTGGGACGGGCTGATCCCGGGGCTCCAGGCCGGCAAGTACGACGTGGTCAGCGCGGGGATGGCCATCACCCCCGAGCGCTGCGGCAACGCGATCTTCTCCGAGCCGGAGTTCATCTCGCCGACCGCGCTGATGGTGAGGAAGGGCAACCCGAAGAAGGTCACCGACCTGGCCTCCGCGAAGGAGGCGGGGATCACCATCGGCGTGATGTCGGGTGCGGTGGAGGGCAGTTACGCCAAGGGCGCGGGCATACCCGAGGGAAAGATCAAGACGCTCCAGAAGCCGCAGGACGGGGCCGACGCCGTCAAGGGCGGCCGGGTCGACGCGTTCCTGCTCACCGGCATCTCGCTGCGCTGGCTGGCGAAGACCAACCCGGACACCGAGGTCACCGAGGCGTTCGTGCCGGAGATCGACGGCAATGCGCAGTTCTCCCCCGGCGGCGCGGTGTTCCGCAAGGGCAACGAGGACCTGCGGGACTCCTTCAACCGCGAGCTGAAGAAGATCGTGTCGGACCGCTCGCGCTATGTGGGGCTGCTGGAGGAGTACGGGTTCGGGGAGACGGAGATCCCGCCCGCCGACCTGAAGACCGCGGATCTGTGCAAGGGCTGACGGGGCGGACGCGCACGCATGAGTGACTTCTTCTCCCTCCTCGCCGAGGAGTTCCCCCAGGTCCGCTCGGGCCTGTGGGTGACGCTGGAGGCCACGGTCCTGGGCGCGCTGCTGGCCGTGGTCCTGGCGTTCGCGCTCGGGCTGATGGCGGGCAGCCGACTGCTCCTGGCCCGCGGGTTCTCCCGGGTGGTCGTGGAGTTCTTCCGGGGGACCTCCCTCTACATCCAGCTGTTCTGGCTCTACTACGCGATGCCGCTGCTGACCGGCTACGAACTGGCCCCCGTCATCTGCGGGGTGGTCGCCTTCGGTCTCAACTTCGGTGCGTACGGCGCCGAAGTGGTGCGCGGCGCCATCAACTCCGTACCGCGCGCGCAGTACGAGGCGGCCATCGCGCTCAACCTGAGCCCGACCAGGCGGCTGTGGAAGGTGATCCTGCCGCAGGCCTGGGTGCAGATGATCCCCTCCTTCACCAATCTGCTGATCCAGCTGCTGAAGGCCACCCCGCTGCTGTGGCTGATCTCGGCGGCCGATCTGATGACGGTGATCCAGCAGCTGCGCGACCGTACGGGTGAGACCCTCACCGCCTATCTGACCCTGCTGGCCGCCTACTTCGTGCTGGCCTACGCGCTGACGCTGCTGATGAACCTGCTGGAGCGGAGCGCCAAGCGGCGGCTCGGCCTGGACACCGGCGCGAAGAGCCTGTTCAGGAGCCGCAGCGCGTCCACGACCGCCGTGGGAGGTACCCGATGAACGGCTTCGACTGGGACGCCGTCCGCCAGTCCCTGCCCCTCCTGCTGGAGGGGTTCCGGGTCACCCTGCTCGCCACCGTGCTCGGCACCCTGGTGGCGGCCGTGCTGGGGCTGGCCGTCGCGGTGGCCGGACGCGCGCCGAGCAAGTTCGTGACGGTCCCGGTGCGGGTCGTCACGGAGTTCGTCCGCTCCACCCCGCTGCTGGTCCAACTGGTGGGCGCCGCCGCCCTGTTCAACACGGTCGAACCGCTGTACATCGGCATTGCCGTGCTGGGCATCCACTACGCGGCGTACACCTCCGAGGTCTACCGGGCCGGGATCGACGGCGTACCGAAGGGCCAGTGGGAGGCGTGCCGCGCGCTGTCGCTGCCGCCCCGGCGCACCTGGCAGGCCGTGATCCTGCCGCAGGCGGTGCGCAACGTGCTGCCCGCCCTCGGGAACTACGCGATCTCGATGTTCAAGGAGACCCCGTTCCTCGCCGTGATCACGGTGCAGGAGATGGTCTTCGAGGCCCGGAAGTACGGGGCCGACCACTTCGCGTACACCGAGGTGTTCACCCTCGCCGGCCTGATCTTCCTGGTCGCGAGCTACCCCACGTCGCTGTTGATGAGAAAGCTGGAGAAGCGCCTTGGCCACTGAACCCCTCCCCCTGAAGAAGACGGAGGCCCCGGCCACCGAGGACGCCGCCACGGCGGCCGGGAGCACGGGCGAGCCCCTGGTCCGCTTCGACAAGGTGGTCAAGCGCTACGGCGACCATGTGGTCCTGGACGAGCTGGACTTCACGGTCGACCGCGGCGAGCACGTCACCCTGATCGGCCCCAGCGGCTCGGGCAAGACCACGATCCTGCGGCTGCTGATGACGCTGGAGAAGGTCAGCGACGGGGTGATCTGGGTCAACGGCTCCCCTCTGTCGCACGTGCGCACCCCGGGCGGGGCGCTGAAGCCGGCGGGCGAAAAGCAGCTGCGGGAGTCCCGGAAGAAGATCGGCATGGTCTTCCAGCAGTTCAACCTCTTCCCCAACATGAAGGTGCTCCAGAACATCACCGAGGCCCCCATCAGCGTCCTGGGCAAGGACCGCGAGGCGGCGGAGACCCGGGCCCGGGAGCTGCTGGACCTGGTGGGGCTCTCCGGCAAGGTCGACGCGCACCCCTCCCAGCTCTCCGGCGGCCAGCAGCAGCGCGTGGCCATCGCCCGCGCGCTGGCGATGGAGCCGGAGATCCTGCTGCTGGACGAGGTGACCTCCGCGCTCGACCCGGAGCTGGTGGCGGGGGTGCTGGAGCTGCTCGGCGACATCGCGCGGAACACCGACATCACCATGGTCTGCGTGACCCACGAGATGAACTTCGCCCGGGACGTCTCGAAGAAGGTGCTGATGTTCGACGCGGGGCGGGTCGTGGAGTCCGGGACCCCGGAGAAAATATTCTCCGATCCGTCCCACGAACGTACGCGCGAGTTCCTCAACGCGGTGCTGTGACCTCGCAGTTGCGCCACCACCCATGCCGCTGGCATATGCCAGAAGGGTGCGCCCCAGCTAGCGGGGCCGGGGCGCCCCCACCGGCTTGTCAACTGCCACCCCGAAAGCGGGGCCCGGCGGCTATCGTGGGGCCAGAGCTTGCGGTCACAACCTTTTAGGGGGACACCGTGGCGTTGAAGCCCGAGCCGACCGCACCGTTCCACTCGGTGCAGTACGCCCTGCGCGTGCTCGAGTCGGTCTCCCGGCACGGCAACGGTGTGACCGACGCGCAGATCTCCCGCGAGACGGGCCTGCCGTCCGGCCACCTGGCCTCCCTGCTCCTGACGCTGCGCCGCGAGGGGTACGTCGAGCAGGTCGGCGACGGGGCGTACGTCATAGGGGCCTCCCTGCTGCTCCTCGGCTCCGGGGCGGCCCGCCGCCAGGCGCTGGAGGGCCGGCTCCAGCACGCACTGGACCAGCTGCGCGACTCGGTCGGCGCCGCCGTCTACCTCAGCCGGTACGTGGACGGGGAGGTCAGCGTCGTCCAGGTCGCCGACGGCCCGCTCACCCCGGCGGTCAACGAGTGGGTGGACTTCCGCTCCTCCGCGCACGCGAGCGCGGTCGGCAAGTGCCTGCTGGCCCAGCTCGACCACGAGGCGCGGCGCGACCACCTCTCCCGGCACAAGATCGCCCGGCTCACCTCGCGGACGATCACCAGCGAGAAGGTGCTCCTCTCCAAGCTGGACACCCAGCCCGCCACGGTCCCGGTGCTGGACCTCCAGGAGTACGCGGTGGGCACGGTCTGCGCGGCGGTGCCGCTGACGGCCGGCGCCACCGCCGGATGCCTGGCCCTGTCGCTGCCGATCGAGGACGCCCACCGGCTCCGCGAGGCGGCCGACACCCTGAACCGGCGCGCGGCCCCGGTGCTGCTGTCGCTGGCACTGTAGGGGCGGGCGGGGCCGGGCCTACGGTGTCGGAAGCGCCGGAACCGCAGGATCCGCGGAGCCGCCGGACCCACCTCCGGATCCGCCGGACCCACCGGGGTCGCCGGACCCACCGGGGTCGCCGGACCCACCGGAACCGAGCGCTGAGCACCGCGCACCGAGCACCGAGGGCAGGTAGCGTCACCTCCATGCATCCACCGATACCGCTGCTGGACCTGCTCCAGAAGTTCGACCGCGGCGTCGACGACTACTACGCCCCCGGCTTCGAGCTGATCCCGTTCGGTGAGGACGACGGCGGCTACCCCCAGCTCTCCGGCCGTATCCGGCCCTTCGCGCAGGCGAACGGCTCCGGCTCCACGTACGCGATCTGGCTGCGGGACGACCGCGCCGACCTCGCGACGCTGCCGGTCCTCTTCCTGGGCGACGACGGCGGGGTCCATGTCGTGGCCCGCGATCTGCCCGAGCTGCTGCGCGTCGTCGCCGCCGGCTGGTCCCCGATGTGCGGGTGGGACGGCCTCGACTACTACGACGAGCGCGGGGACGACGACGGGTGGGACCCCTGCCCGGCGAACCCGGCGTTCCGCACCTGGCTGCGGGAGCGCCTCGGCCTCGACGCCGCCGAAGATCCCAACGAGATCGTCCGGGCCGCCGGGGCGGAGCTGTGGGACCCGTTCGCCGCCTGGGTCGGCCCGCTGATCCCGGACGTGGTGAGTTCCCGCCGGAGCGCGTAGGGCGGCCTCGGCAGGCGGGTGTCATCAGCACCCCTGCGGACCAGGTATTATTTTCGAGTCAGCAGGCGCCGTTAGCTCAGTTGGTTAGAGCAGCTGACTCTTAATCAGCGGGTCCGGGGTTCGAGTCCCTGACGGCGCACGACACACCAGTGGGCGGTCTCCTTCGCGGAGACCGCCCACTGTGTTGTTCCCGGCCCGGTTCAGCAGCCGCCCACCGCAACGGCGGCCCCGGCTCAGGGCCGCCGTGTCGAGCCACAGCGGAAACTCAGAGGAGCCTCACGGCTACCCCGCCATGCGTCAGAACTTGATGTCCGAGCACGCGTAGAACGCGTTCTGCGTGTCCGCGACGTTCCAGACGGCGAGCACGATGTGCTTGCCGCTCTTCTGGGTGGGGATCGTGCCCTGGTGGGTCAGCGTGGCCGGCGGCTGCTGGTTCCCGTACGGCACGGTCATGAAGGGCTGCGACTCGAGCGCGGCCCGGGTGAGCGGCTTGGTGGAGTCCCAGCCGTCCTTGGTGATGTAGTAGCGGAAGTCGCTGGTGGAGTGGCGGGCGGTGAACTGCCAGCGGAAGTTGTAGCCCTGTCCGCCGGTGACCTGCGTGGCGGGCCAGTTGCCGCCGCGCGGGTCGTCGAGCTGGGCGAACTGTCCGTTGCCGCCGGAGCAGATCTTGCCGTCGGCGGGACCCGCTGCCGGGAAGCCCTTGAGCCCCTCGACACTCTGCGGCTCCCACTGGATGTTGCCGCAGCCGGTGACCGTGCCGTTGGCACACAGCTTCTGACGGCTGATGGGGGAATCCGTGTAGCCGTGGCCGCTGGCGCTGGTGGTCGCGAGGACGGAGACGCCCGCTATCGCCAGGCCGATGACGGCCGCGCTTGCCTTTTTCCGCATTGCTGTCGCTCCTCTAGAACGTGGGGGAGGTTCATGAGCATTGCTCGACATGCTGCGCGCTTGGTGCTTGGTGGGTGGGTACTGCGGTCTAGACCAAGTCCTAGATTATTGACGCCTCGTGAACATGTCCAGACCAATGAGCATCGGATTCCGAAGCGGCGGAAGGGGCCCGGATGCTCAACTCCACCCCGCACCTGGCCCGCCCGGAGGCCCGCCCCGGCCGCGACGCCACCGC
>NZ_JBEYKR010000076.1:0-33887 GCF_040703535.1 Streptomyces sp. NPDC007346 | reverse complement strand
ACGTCGGCCAGGGCTGGGAGATCCCCGTGAGCCTGCCGTTCAAGGCTTTCAGCAACAGCGACACGGCGCAGTTCAAGACGCTGTTCGAGGCGGCCCACCTCGTAGGCGAGCGGGTCGAACCCGAGCGAGCCCGGCAGGTAGTCCATGCCGAGGTTCAGCCCGCCGCTCGCCTTGAGCAGCTCCTGCACCTCCTGGTCGGGCTCGGCGAGACCGATCACCGGATCGAGCTCGATGGTCACCAGCTCCGGCACCCGGAGTCCCAGCCGCCGCCCCAGCTCCCCGCAGATGACCTCCGCGACGAGCGTCTTGCGGCCCTGGCCGGCTCCGGTGAACTTCATGACGTACGTGCCCAGGTCGTCGGCCTCGACGATCCCGGGGAGCGAGCCGCCCTCCCGCAGGGGCGTGACATAGCGGGTCGCTACGACTTCTTCCAGCACTTTCCCAGGCCACCCATCTCTTCAGCCTTGCAGTCCACGGACGTCCTTTTGGGGGTGCGGCGGGGAGGACCGCCGGCCGGCGACACCGGGGAGAAGCCGAGGAGCTTCGAACGGCACGCTGCTCTCCCCACTCCCCCAGCAGGCCGTCGGTGGCGCCGCGCCCCTTGCCTCCGGCCTCCGGCATGAAGTGAGCATAGTAACTCAGGGTGATCGAGGGCGAGGAGCGTCCGAGCCACCTCACCGAGGTCACGAGGGACCGCCCAGCTTCGGCGTGATGGAGGCGTAGGTGCACCGGAGCACGTGCGAGCCGCCCTTCGGGGCAGCCGCCGTAAAGGCCGTGAAGCAAGAGGCCAGCTCCGGCCCGGTTCCGTTGCCGCGACCGCGCGGAACACCGGCAGGGCCTCGTCGGTCAGAGCGTGCTGTCGTCCCGGATGCGGGAGATGATCGGGACATGAGTGGCGAAAAGAGCCTGGAGTGCCCCGCGGCGCCGACCCGGTACCGCTTCGTGGGGCAGCCGACGGGTCCTGCCGGGCGCCCCCCGGTCCGTGGTGTCCGCACCGCGAGCCACGTCCCCGCTCCGAGGCCGTACGAGGCGGCCCTGGCGCTGTCCGGGACCTTCCCGCCGTCGGGCGGACACCGAAGGCGGGGGCGGTGAATCGAGACCGTCTCCTCCAGCACTATGCGGCCCTCATGAGCGCCGTGCCGCAGTCGGTCTGGGTGCTGTCGGCCGACGGGGCCATCACTCTTCTGGCGGGCAGCGGCATGAGGGAGCGGCTGTGGCGTCCCGATGACGGGACGTCGTGGATCGACGCCGTACATCCGAAGGACCGCGGCTGGTTCCGGCGGGCTTGGCGCAGGGCCGCCGAGGAGAAGTCTCCGGTCGACACAGTTGTACGAGTGCGGCTCGAGGAGACCCCCGACCGCTTCCGCCACATCAAGATCATCGCCGTACCCGTGCTGGACGAGGAAGGTGCCGTGGAATGGGTCGGCACGGCCGCCGACGCCGAGGTCCACTGGCGTATCCGGATGCGGGAGAAGCTGCTGGCCCGCATGGCGGCGGTACCGGCCGCGCATGACCTGTCCGAGGCGTTCCTGACGACCGCGGCCGCCGTGGTCCCCGAACTCGCGGATGCCGTCGCCATCTTCCACGTGCGGGGCGAGCCCGGACCCGGCCACCGGCTGCCCGGGGACGCGGCGCTCGAGGCGTCGACGGAGAGCGTGGGGCTGGCACCCGGGCTGCCGTCCCTGTACCCGCTGGACAGGGACGTTCTGTGGGGGGCGGCCCCACGGCAGGTCATCGAGAGCCAGAAGTCCCGGCTGTTGACCTTCCCGCCCGGAGAGCCTCCGGAGGACGGCCTGTCGAAGTCTTCCCTACGGTGGCTGCGCAAAGCCGGCGCGACCAGCGTCGCGCTGCTTCCCGTCGTGGTGGACGGCAGGACCGTCGCCCTGGCCACCACGACGACCTGCCGGGGGAACCCACCGCCGGACGAGGCCGATCTGAACCTGTTGCAGGACGTCTTCCAGCAGATGAGCGGCCCCTTGCGCCGGACCATGGAGCTGCAGAGCGTCCGTGACAAGGCCCTCGCCCTGCAGCAGTCCTTCCTCGCTCCTCCGCCGGCGGTCGACGGGATCTCGATCACAGCGCTCTACCATCCGGCCGACTCGGCCGCGGAGGTCGGTGGGGACTGGTACGACGCCGTCAGGCTCTCGGCCGACTCGCTCGCCCTGTCCATCGGCGACATCGCGGGCCATGACCTGGACGCGGCCACCGCGATGGGGCGTGTCAACAGCCTGTTGCGCGGACTCGCCTACGACAGCGGGCCGGCCGCCAGCCCGGCGGTCACCCTGAGCCGGCTCGACCGCATCGTGCAGGCGCTGGACGGGCCGTCGATGGTCACGGCGGTGCACGCGGTCATCCGTCGGCTGGCCCCTCGCCTCTGGCGCGTCACCTTGTCGAACGCGGGTCACCCGCCGCCGCTGCTCATCCCTCTCGACGCGCCGCCGCGATACCTGCACGGCCTCACGGCCCCGGACCCGCCGCTCTGCGTCACCGACGCCCTGCCCCGTACCGATCTCCACACGGTCCTCCGGGAAGGCGACACCTTGGTGCTCTACACGGACGGGCTGGTGGAGGCACCGGGCACGGACATCGGCGACAACCTCCGGCGTCTGCGTGAGCACACCGAAGCACTGGCGCGGGCCGGTGTGCCCCTGGCGACACTGATCCGCAAGCTCCTGCCGCCCGTCCAGAACCGGCGGGACGACATCGCCGTCATCGCCCTGCAGGCCCGGACGGACCAGTAGCCCATCGGCAAGGAAGAAGGAACACACCGGGTGCCTCACCTCCGCCCGGGACAGCGGACGTGATCGGGCCCGACCGCTTCGCTTGCGGACCCGGCACCACGTTCATACCGTCGAACAAGCCGTACCTGACCGAAAGAGGCCCCGCATGAGCACCTCCCATGACCGGCAGAGCGGACTCGCCACCTCCCGGGCTCACTCCGCCCGGGTCTACGACTACATTCTGGGCGGCAAGGACCACCATCCCGTCGACGCCGAAGCCGGCGACGCGATGTGCCGCCACTGGCCCGCCCTGCCTGTCCACATGATGGAGAACCGCCGGTTCATGCACCGCGCCGGGCGCTTCCTCGCCGAGGAGTGCGGCATCCGCCAGTTCCTCGACGTCGGTACGGGGCTGCCGACCTCGCCCAACCTGCACCAGGTCGTGCAGGAGGTGGCACCGGAGTCGCACGTGGTCTACGTGGACAACGACCCCATCGTGCTCGCCCACGCGCGTGCCCTGCTCCAGAGCTCGGCCGAGGGCGCCACCGCCTACGTGGACGCCGACATGCACGACCCCGACGCCATCCTCGGCAGCCCCGAGTTCCGGGAGCTGATCGACCTGGACCGGCCCGTCGGCCTGATGGTGATCGGCATCATGCACTTCATCCTGCCCCCCGACGACCGGCGTCTGGTCACGAGGCTGCTGGACCCGCTGCCGTCCGGCAGCTACCTGGCCATGACCATCGGCACCGCGGACTTCGCACCCGAGGAGGTCAACCGGGTGGCACAGGAGTACCGCCAGCAGGGCATGCCCTTCGTCCTGCGCGATCTACAAACCGCCACCTCGTTCTTCGACGGGCTGGAGTTGCAGGACCCCGGGGTCACCCAGGTGCACACCTGGCGGCCCGGTCCGGAGCAGAGTGGCGTCGACGGCCGGGACATCGCCATGTACGGCGCGGTGGCCAGGAAGCCCTGAAGCCACCTGGGTGGGACGGGGAGCGAACGCTTCGGTGCGGGGGAGCTGAGCGCGGCGTCGCCGCGCCGGAGGAGCGGGAAGCGCGGAATCCGGACGACCCTTGCCAGTATCCAGAATCCTGTTTACTGTTCGGGGTGTGGACGACTTCGACTCTCGATTCCTCACCCGCAACGGCCTCGCCGCCCGACAGCTGGCTGTCCTGCTCCTCAACCACGAGCCGGACACCCGCCTGCCCCGCGTACGGGACTTCGCGGAAGAGCTGGACTGCGGCAACGGCACCGTGCAGGCCGCACTCCAGCTGCTGGAGGAGTCCGGGGCGATCGCCACGACGGCCCGGGGCCACCTGGGCACGTTCCTCGTCCGTTCGGACCGCGCGGTCCTGTGGCGGCTGTCCGGGCTCGGCACACTGCTCGCGGCGATGCCGCTGCCGTACTCCCGCCGGTACGAGGGGCTGGCCACCGGTCTACGCGGAGCGTTCGAGCAGGCCGGGGCGCCGTTCGCGGTCACCTTCATGCGCGGCGCCGGGGCCCGGACCGCCGCACTGCTCGACGGCAAGGTCGATCTCGTGGTGCTGTCGCGGTTCGCCGCGGACCAGCTGATCGCCGAACATCCGGTGGAGCTGGTGGCCGACCTCGGCCCCGCCACGTACGTCGGCGCGCACGGCATGCTGGTGCGGCACGGCGTCGACCTGGAGGCACCGGGGCTGCGCGTGGCGGTCGACCACGCCTCGGAGGACCTGCGCATGCTGGTGGAGCGGGTGTTCGCCGGGCGCCGGGACATCGAGTGGCGGGAGGTGTCGTACATGCAACTGCACGACCTCTTCGCCCGCCACGAGGTGGACGCCACCGTCTGGAACCTGGACGAGGCGCAGGACCGGCTGGGGGTCGGCGTCGACGTCCTCCCGCTGGGCGACGAAGTCACCCGCGAGCTGGCCCTGCGCAACTCCAGCGCCGCCGTGATCGGCCGGAAGGAAGGGGCGAAGGCCCTCGGCGCGATCCGTGAGGCACTCGACCTGTCGCTGGTGACCCGGATACAGAGCGAGGTGTTGCGGGGCGAGCGCACGCCCTCGTACTGAACGGCCGTCGGCCACGCTCCCCGGAGCGCCGCACGGCCTGAAAATACAAAATCCTGGTTATTGTTTATTAGGAGGATCGCCATGGACGACCAGCTCGCACTGCGGCTTCAGCTCTTCCGCGAAGGCGGCCAGGTGAAACCCGAGGTCACCGACTTCGTCGCCGCCGAGCTGACTGCTCTGGAGACCGAGGGCCACACCGTCACGGAGGCGACGGCGGGCATGCTGACCAGCCACCTCACGATGGCCCTCGACCGCCTTCTGCGCGGCGAGTCCATCAAGGAGTTCACCGCCGACGAACAGATCACCGCGGAACTGGCCGGCCACCCCGAGGCCGTCGCCCGAGCCCGTGCCGTCTCCACCCGGGCAGAACGGCGGCTGGGGCCCGCGCTCCCCGAATCCGAGATCAATTTCCTCGCCCTGCACCTGGCCGTACTGGCCCGGCAGCCCCCGCCCGCACCCGCCCCCTGACCACCGCGCAGGTCCTCACCAGCCACCAACCAGCACCGCCCGACACAGAGAGCAGAACTGCCATGACGAAGATCCTCACCGGCGGAGTCGGCAAGGTCGAGGTCACCCGTGCCATCGGTGAACTCGGCATCGACACCCTCGACGTGGTCGCCTCCAGCGACATCGACGCCGCGATGAAGCTCCGGGTGGGCCAGGCCGACTACTACCTCGGCACCTGTCACACCGGCGCCGGCGCCTCCCTCGGCGTCCTCGTCGGCCTGATGGGCAGCGCCGCCTGCCACACCTTCGGCCGCGGTGTCCCGGACGCCGCGCAGATCGACGCACTGCTCGCCGACGGCAAGAAGGTCTTCGGCTTCTCGATGGACCAGATCGACACCATCGCCCCCCTCATGGCCCGCGCCATCGCGGCCCACGGCTGACCCGGCGTCCGATCGCCGTATCGGGCACCAAGGAGTGACTCGTGAGCACCACCCTCGCCGCAGGCAGCGGCCTCGACTTCACGCTCGCCCAGCAGCTGACCGTCATAGCCCTCTGCGCGCTGACCGCCTTCATCGCGCACATGGCCCTGGCCGTCTTCAACGACGGGGTGCGCCCCTTCCTGCTGGACTTCATCCAGGGACGCACCACCCGCAGCGCGACGACGGCCGTCTCCTTCGGCCTCTCCGCCGGGTTCATCTTCGGCCTCGGCGCCCCGATGGCCCTGTCCACCGGGGTGCTCAATCCCTGGCTGCTCTTCCTGCCGACCGACATCCTCGGCATGCTGTCGCCGAAGAAGTGGCTCGCGCCGATCCTCGGCGGAGCCTGGGGCGCGGTGGTCGTCTTCGGTCTGAACGGCGCCAACAACGTCGCGCACGACCTGCCGGTCGACTTCCTGACGGCGATGCAGCAGATGTCCACGCCGATCCTCTTCCTCTTCACGCTGTTCCCGGTGCTCGCCATCACCAAGCAGTTCGGCCGCGTGTGGGGCGCCGTGGCGGGCGTGGTCGAGCTGGCTCTCGTCGTCATGACGATGAAGCTGTGGCCGAACATGTTCGCCGGGGCGCTGGCCATGGCCGTCGGCGTGCTGCTGCTCATCGGCCTCGCGGTCGCCAAGGACCTCCGGCAGCGCCGGGCGGACCGGGCGGCAGGGGTGGTCGAGGAGGTGGCGGACGACGATCCGATGGCCTCGCTGTTCAGCGCCAGCGCGGCGCGGCTGCGCCGGTATCTCCCGCTGTTCATGCTGCTCGGCGCCGGGGTCTGCGTCCTCGCGCAGATGCATGTGTTCGGCGGCGGTGAGGCGACGAGCTTCCTCATCGCCAAGGGGCAGTACGCGGAGGCCGCACAGGTCGACTTCTACCGGGTCTTCGGCTTCATCCCGCTGATCGCGACCACCGCCCTGGCCTCGGGTGCGTACGGCATCGCGGGCTTCACGCTCGTGTACCCGATCGGCTACCTGCTGCCCAACCCCTTCCTCGCGGCGGTCGTCGGCGCGCTCGTCTTCGCGCTCGAGGTGCTCGCCCTCTCCTGGATCGGCAAGGTGCTCGGCAAGCTGCCCAGTGTGCGGGACTCCTCGGAGCACCTGCGCAGCGCCATCGGCGACACCCTCCAGCTGGCGATCCTCTTCGGTTCGCTGATGGCGGCGAACGCGATGGGCGGCGGGCTCGGCATCCTCATCGTCGGCGGGCTCTACCTCTTCAACGAGGTGATGGGCCGGCCCGTCGTGAAGATGGCGGCGGCCCCGGCGGCGGTGATCGTCGGCGGAATCCTCCTCAACCTCCTGTACTGGATCGACCTGTTCACCCCGGTCAAGGGCTGACACCCCCACCGCACCCGCACGTACCGGAGAAGGAACCCGCCATGAACCACCCCTCGCCACGCACCCTGCGTACCGTCACCGGAGAGCTCGCCGCCGACACGGTACGCGGCCCCGCCCTCCCCCATGAGCACCTCGTCCTGGACCTCGACCGGAACGGGGGCGGGGCGGCCGTCCTCGACGCGGAACGCCATGCGGCGGCCGTGACCGGTGAACTGAGCGGCCTGCGGCAGCGGTTCGGCCTCTCCCTGGTCGTCGAGCTGACCTGCCGGGGCATGGGGCGCGACGTCCGCGCGCTGGCCCGGATCTCCCGGGAGGCGGACGTGCCGGTCGTCGCGGCGACCGGCTGGTACTACGAGCCGTTCCACACCCCGGAGGTCGACACCGCCGGCGTGGAGCAGCTCACCGCCACCCTCGTCAGGGAGATCGAGGACGGCATCGGCTCCACCGGCATCCGCCCCGGCGTCCTCGGCGAGATCGGCAGCCACGGCGACGTACCGACAGCCTCGGAGGCGAAGGTGCTGCGGGCCGCCGGGCGGGCCGCGCTGGCCACCGGGCTGTCCCTCGTCACCCACGCCCAGCTCGGCCGGGGCGGGCTCGCCCAGCTGGAGCTGCTCACCGGTGAAGGGCTGCCCGCGGAGCGGATCTGCGTCGGCCACCAGGACCTGCTGGACGATCCCGGGGTGCACCGGGAGCTGGCCGGGCGGGGCGCGTACGTCGCCTTCGACACCGTGGGCAAGGAGTCCTACCAGAGCGACCGGACCCGGTTGCGGCTGCTGTCGGCCCTGGTGGAGGCGGGCCACGGCGACCGGGCCCTGCTCAGCTGCGACATCTCGCGCCACGGCTATCTGCGCGGCGAGGGCGGCCAGGGCTACGGGCACCTCTTCGAGGACTTCCTGCCCGGGTTCCGGGCCGCGGGCGCGGACGACGACCTCATCGACCTGCTGACCCGCCGCAACCCCCTGCGCCTCCTGACCGGCGCGAACGTGGAGGAGAACTGACGTGACACCCCCCGTACTGCCCGAGACCTTCCCGCTGGCGACGGTCGGCCTGGAGGACGCGGTCGCCACGCAGTTCCGGCTGCTGGAGGCCACCGCCGCGCACTTCGAGGGCGATCAGCTCTTCGCGGCCGACGCGGGGGTCGTCCCCGGTCTCGGCAGACCGCGCACCACGGCCCGGGTGGAGGCGGTGCTCGCGGACTTCTTCGGCGCACAGGACGCCGCCTTCGTGCAGGGCGCGGGCACCGGTGCGATCCGGGCCGCGCTCGGCGGAGCCGTAGGGGCGGGCGAGGAGCTGCTGATCCACCGGGCCCCGGTCTACCGCTCCACCGGGGTCACCCTGCGGGGTCTCGGCGTACGGACGGTGGAGGCCGACTTCAACGACCTGGGGGCGCTGCGTGCCGCACTGGCATCGGGCCGGTTCCGGTGGGCCTATGTCCAGCACACCCGGCAGCGCCTGGGCGACTCCTACGACCCGGCGGAGGTGATCGCCGCCTGCCGGGCGGCCGGTGTACGCACGGTCGTCGACGACAACTACGCCGTACTGCGCACCCCGGCGGCCGCTGTCGAACTCGGCGCCGACGCCTCGTGCTTCTCCCTGTTCAAGCTGCACGGGCCCGAGGGCGTCGGCCTCGTCGTCGGCGCCCGTGACCTGGTGGCCCGGGTCCGCGGCGACAACTACTCCGGGGGCGGGCAGGTCCAGGGGCATCAGGCGCTGGACGCCCTGCGCGCCCTCACCCATGTCCCCGTGGTGTGGGCCGTGCAGTCCCGGGTGGGCTCCGAGGTCGCCGAACGGCTGGCCGCCGGGGAGGTGGACGGTGTCGCCGAGGTGCGGATCGCCAACGCGCAGGACCGGTGTCTGCTGGTCCGCCTGGAGCGGCCCGTCGCCGCACGGCTCCCCGCCGCCGCCGCACGCTTCGGCGCCGCGCCCTACCCGGTCGGCTCGAACTCCCGCTACGAGATCGCCCCGCTCTTCTACCGGATGTCCAGCTCCTCCCTGGACGACGCCCCGGAACTGGCCGACTGGACCGTGCGCATCAACCCGATGCGGGCCGGCGCGGATCTCGTGATCGACATCCTGCGCCGCTCGCTCGCCGCCCTGAACGAACCGAAGGACCGCTGACCGTGTTTCTCGACTCCGTGCTCCACCGCAACCCCGGGCTCGTCGACGCCGCGGCCGACCTGCACGACCGGGGACACATTCCGCCGGACACCTACGTCATGGACCTCGACGCCGTCGAGGAGAACGCGGCCCTCCTGGCCGGGGCGGCCGAACGCGTCGGCATCGGCCTCTGGTTCGTCGTCAAGCAGCTGGGCCGCAACCCCGAACTCATCCGGGCCGTCGCCCGCCACATCCCCCGCGCCGCCGCCATCGACGTCGCCGAGGCCCGGACCCTGGACGCCGCCGGGGCGCGCCTGGGCAACGTCGGCCATCTCAGCCAGATCCCGCGGCGCGCCCTGCCCGGGATACTGGCCCGGCGCCCCGACCACGTCACGGTCTTCGACCTGGCCAACGCGCGTGCCGTGGCGGACGCGGCCCGTGAGGCGGGCCTCGTGCAGGACGTCCTGATCCGGGTCGAGGGGGCCGACGGCAGCGTCTACCCCGGCCAGGAGGGCGGGGTCCCGCTGGAGCACATGGACGCCTTCGCGGAGGCGGCCGAGGCCCTGGACTCCCTGCGGATCGCGGGCGTCACCGCCTTCCCCTGCGTCCTGTGCGACCCGGCCACGGGCCTGCCCACGGCCACCCCCACCTTCGACCTGGCGGTCAAGGCCCGCGAGGTGCTGGCCGCCCGCGGCCACCGCGACCTCGTACTGAGCGCGCCCAGCGCCACGTCGGCCGCCTCCCTCCCGCTCCTCGCCGAACGGGGCGCCACCCACGGCGAACCGGGTCACGCCCTCACCGGCACCACCCCGCTGCACGCCCTGGACCCCGCGCAGCCCGAGAAGCCCGCCTACGTCTACGTCACGGAGGTCGCCCACACCCTCGACGACGGCCGGCCCGCCCTGTTCGGCGGCGGCTTCTACGCCCGCTCCCACATCCGCTCGGCCCTCCTGCCGAGGACCGGCACCCACCTCGGCGTACAGGACGCGCCCGCCCGGAACATCGACTACTACCGCCTGCTCGACGCGCCCGCCGACGGCACGGACGTCCGTGTCGGCGACACCGCGCTGCTCGCCTTCCGCACCCAGATCTTCGTCACCCGCTCGACCGTCGCCGTCGTCTCCGGCCTCTCCTCCGGCACTCCCCGGCTGAACGGCCTCTACGACGCCCAGGGCCGAGCCCTGTAAGGAGCACCTCATGGCCAGGACCGTCATCGTCGTCATCGACGGGTTCGGCATCGGCGCCATGCCCGACGCGGGCACACCGCGCCCCGGCGACCTCGCCGCCGACACCTGCGGGCACGTCCTCGACCACGCCCGCACCGCGTTCGGCCGGCCGCTGCGCCTGCCGGTGCTGGAATCCCTGGGCCTCGGCCTGGTCCACGCCCATCCGGACCTGGCCCGCCGGACCCGGCTCCCGGTGGCGGCGGGCCGGGCCGCCCTCGGCTACCCGGGCGCGGACACCTTCGCCGGCCACCAGACCATGATGGGCGCCGACTTCAGCCGGGTGGCCGTCGCCCGCCTGGCCGACCACCTCGACGAGGTCGCCGGGGCGCTCGCGGCGGCCGGGCACCGGACGGAACGGCTCGACGGCGGCCCCCTGCTCGTCGTCGACGGTTCGGTCCTCGTGCACGACAACCTGGAGGCCGATCCCGGGATCAACTGGAACGCCTCCGGCGCGCTCGACGACCTCCCCTTCGAGGGACCCGAGGGGATCCTCGCCATCGCCCGCACGGTTCGCGCGGTGGCACCGGTCGCCCGGGTCATCGCGGTCGGCGGGCACGCGGACGGCCCGCTGACCCGGTTCGTGCGGCCCGGGGACGGCGGGACGGTGGGGCTGGACACCCCGGCGACCGGCTTCTACCGCAACGGCGGACTGCGGGTCCAGCACCTGGGCGCCCCGCTCGACCACACCCGCCAGCTGCCCGCACTGGCGGCCCGCGCCGGGATCCCGGTCACCCTGGTCGGCAAGGCGGCCGACATCCTGGTGTGCGAGGCGGCGACCCACCGCCCGGCCGTGGCCACCTCCGACGTCCTGGCCGACACGCTGGAGGCCGTACGCGCCGACGGCGACGCCCTGGTCGTCGCGAACGTCCAGGAGACCGACCTGGCGGGCCACCAGCAGGACGCCACGCGCTACGGGCGGCTCCTGGAGCAGGTCGACGCCGGGCTCGCCGGCCTCATGGCCCTGCTGGCGGCCCCCGGGGACCGGCTGATCGTCACCGGCGACCACGGCAACGACCCCACGATCGGTCACGCCCACCACACCCGGGAGTACGTGCCGGTGCTCATCCACCGGCCCGGCGAGGACGGTCAGGAACTGCTGCCGGACGCGGACAGTCTCGCCGATGTGGGCGCCACCGCGGCCCGGTCGCTGGCACTGGCCCCTGAGCGACTCGCGGCGGGCACTCCGCTGCACACCGGCAGGCGGACGCCCGTCCTGCGGCCGTGACCGCCGGGCCTCGAGCAGGAGAGAGGCGCGCCAGGGCACGGGAGAGGTGAACGGCGGACCCTGCCCCCTGATGCCGGACACACGAGACACCGGGTCCGAAGGAGCTGAGAAGGAACATCTCGTGGTCGTGAAGGACCACCCACGGGAGTTCGAGGCGGACGCCGCACAGCCCGAGGAACCGTGTCCGCTCGGCCCCGGGGGAAACGCGCGGGACTGCGGGTGCGCGTACGGGGTCACTCGGCGTGCGGCGGCGGTTCCACGACCTGCGACCGGGATGCCACATTCAGCTTGCGCAGCACTTTCGCGACGTGCTGCTCGACGGTGCGGGGCGAGAGGAAGAGCACGTCGGCGATCTCGCGGTTGGTGTGTCCGATGGCCACCAGCCTGGCCACGTCCCGCTCGCGCGGGGACAGTTGGTCGCCGTATCCGCGCCTGCCCCGGAGCGAGGGCGTCACGACGCCGTTGCCGCGCAGTACGCGTCGGCAGCGGGCCGCGTCGCGGGTGGCTCCCAGGGCCGTGAACTGCTCCGCGAGCTCCGCCATGTGCCGCGCGGCCGTGGCGTCACCGCTCGCGATCCGGCACCGCACCGATGCCTCGGCGGCCCGTGCGGCCGAGTAGGGGCGCGGGAGACCGGCGTACGCGCTGTGGGCGAGGTCGAACGCCGCGATGGCCTCGCCGTGGCGTTGTCCGCCGGCCGCGACCATGCCGCGGCCGGCTGCCAGGGCGGCGGCTGCCAGGGGCGCGTCCAGTCCGGCGATGCCCTGGGCGAACTCGGTGAGCAGGGACTCGGCCTCGGCGGTGCGCCCGCTGCGCAGCAGTGCCGCCACGGCCATGGGGACGAGGTCGCCTCCCCAGGCCCAGATGCCCTTGCGGCGGACGCGGGCGATGCCCCGTTCGGCCTCCGCACGGCCGGCCTCGATCTCACCGCGCGCCACCCGCACCCGGGCCATCGCTCCGGAGGCGGCGGCCAGTACGGGCGCCGCGGTGTTCGCGGGGTCGCTCAGCGCCGCCGCACCGAGTTCGTCGGTCGCCTCCTCCCATTCGCCCCGGGCGATCGCGAGCAGCCCCAGGACGAGGTGGGCGTCGGCGGCGATACCGGAGACGTCCTGAGCCATGTCGAGAAGCCGCCGGGCGCGGTCGGCCAGGCCGGACCACTGGCCCTGGTTCCACTCCAGCCGCAAGGCCGTACCGTCGATGACGCCTTGCAGGAAGGGGGCGCCGCACTCGGCCGCGAGCCGCTGCCCCCTCAGCCTGAAGTGCTGGGCCCTGGTGTAGTGACCGAGCCAGGTGGCGGCCTCCGCGAGGTTGCCGCAGAGGCGGGCCGATTCGAGCCGTTCGGCCGGGCTCCGCCCCGACCCGATCACCGCCTCGGCGTCCGCCCAGGCCGAGGGGTCGCCCAGGCTCATGCGCAGGGCCAGGTGGTTGCCCCGGACCGCCATGCGCAGGGCGGTGTCCTCCTCCCCTTCGACGAGCTGTTCGGCCCGGGTGATCCACTGCTGGTAGACCTCGTAGGGGTGCTCGCCCCAGCCGGGCATCGCGAGGGCCGCCATGCCCCGGGCGGCGAGCGCCGGGCGCTCCCGCAGTTCCGCCACCGCCGTCTCGGTGTCGACGCGGCCCTGTTCGTGGCTGCCTGCCTGGTTGTTGAGGAGAATGCCGAGGTTGAGCCGTATCTCCCCGCGCACCGCGTCAGGCAGTTCGCTGTCCTGGAGGATGCGTCGCAGGAGCTTCGTGGCCCGGCGGTGGGAGAGGCCGATGACCGCCGCGCGGCTGAGCCGGGTCGCGAGTCGGGCACGGTCGGCGGTACGCAGTTGCGCGTCGCCCAGCAAGCCTTCCAGGATCTCCACGGCGACGGCGGTGTCGCCCATCTGCCCGGCCCGTTCCGCCGCCGCCTCCCCGTGCCGCAACCAGGTCCGCAACGCGCCCGACTGCCGGGCGTGGTAGGCCAGTTGGACATGTGGCTGCGGGTCGGCGTCGGTGAGGGCGTCGACCACCCGGCGGTGCAGTCGGCGACGGTCGATCCCGTGCAGGCTTTCGTAGACGGCCTGCTGGGCGAGGGCGTGCCGGAAGCCGTAGCGGTCGTCGCCGTGGTCGTGCAGCACTCCGGCGACCAGCGCCTCCCGGATGGCGTCGGGGACGTCCCCCCGCGGTGCCTGAGCCACGGCGGTCAGCAGTTCCTCGCCCGCGGGGAAGCGCAGGACCGCCGCGGCGTGCACCACCGCCACGGAGGGCGGGGTGAGGCGGGACATGCGGTCGGCCATGGCGTCGCGCAACAGGGTCGGCACTTCCAGGGTCTCCAGGGCTTCCCGCCCGGTGTGCCATTCGGCCCCTTCGCCGTCCCTGGCGAGGGTACGGAGGACCTCCTCCAGGACGAACGGAATGCCCGCGGTGCGTTCGTGCAGGGCGGTCGCGATCTCGGTGGGCACGTCCTGGTGGCCGGTGATGACCGCGGTCAGGCTGCGTACGGCGTGGACGTCCAAGGGGTGGAGCGGCACGAGCACCGATGTGGCGCCCGGCGGGTGCCGGTAGGCGCGGCCGAGCGGCAGTGCCGCGCCGGGCAGGTCCTCACGCCGGTAGCTGAGCACGATGGACACGCCGCTCGGTGGGTCGTCGACCAGGAAGCGGACGAGGTCCCGGGTGCCGTCGTCGGCCCAGTGCAGGTCCTCGACGACGATGACGACCTGGCGGAGCGCTTCCAGCAGCGATCGGACGGCCCGGAAGAGCCGGTGCTGATGGGCCCGGGGGTCCCGCAGCTCCTCCAGCGCGGGCGGCAGGGAGTCGGTGAGCTCCGGCAGATAGGGGTGCAGCGCGCCGCACACGGGGTTGAGCCCGGCGGGCACCCGGTCGCCGAGCTGCCGCAGCAGATCGAACACGGGACCGTACGGGAACGGTTCGCGCAGCGGATGGCACGCGCCCAGCAGGATCCGGTGGCCGCGGACCGACGGATGCTCCAGCGCCTCGCGGATCAGGCGGGTCTTGCCGATACCGGCCTCGCCCTCGATCAGGACGACCGCCGGCGGCTGGGCCAGGGCGTGCAGCAGAGCGTGCAGTTCTCCGGTACGGCCGACGAGAACCGGCGCCCCCGAATCGTGGAGCAGGGAACTGGTCATGGAGGCTCCGTACCGGGTGAGGGCCCTGTGTATACCCGCGACCATCCGCTGGTCAGCTGATCACTGCGGGTGAGAGCCGAAGCTACTGGCCGTAAGTCGCTCGGGCAAGGGCCGCACAGTTCCTTCTCGAACTCCCGCCCTGGTAGGGCATGTGGGGACGTCAGGGCGGCGGTGGGTGTCGGGCGCGGCCCCTCGCCCGGGGAGCGGTGGGTGTCGGGCGCGGCCCCTCGCCCGGGGATTCATTAGGTACCGCTACGGATTGTTCCGCTCCGGCGGAACGGGAAAGCTGCCGGGGGCGACAGGGCCGACCAGGACACCGGTGCCATCGGCAGCCGGTCACGGCGATTCCCGCCCTGGGCGCCGACGGCGGATCCGACGGTCCGTCCCGGCCCGCCAAGACGCACGTTCCGGCCGGCCATGGGAGGTCACTGCCGACGGGCAGTACGCCCGGAACGTGCCCGGCCGCACGGACCCAGGTCCCAGAGATCTGCTGGGTCCGTGCGGCCACAGCTCACACGGGACGGCGCAGGGTGGCGCGGCCGGGGCGCGCGTAGGCCTTACGGGCCGCATGGCCGCCCCTCGCCGAACCCCGCGGACGCCCCCATCGCGCTCGGCCACCCCCGCGCGGCCCGCGACCGACTCTCCGGGCGACCGCGCTCCTCGGACGCTGCGCGCCCCGCCCCTCAGGGGGCTCCCCCGAACCGCTCTCCTCCTGCTCCGGCCCGGAGCACCGGACCACCGGACCACCGGAGGACCGTGGAGCCAACTCGCCGGACGGGCGGGGCATGTCCTCGATGCGTACGCCGGCACCCCGCTCGATCAGGTCACAGGAGTTCACCTCCGCGACACCTGTGGAATAGGTGGCGGTACCTAGGGAACTACGGATTGCTCCGCCCGGTGGACAGGCCGAAAGTGAGTGCCGTCGCCGCAGGACCGACTCAGGTCGACGTCCACGCGGCGGTGTTCGACGCCCCACCCGGTCTCTCGACCGCGTCAGGGCATACCCCCCATTCTCACGAAAGGTCTGCCGCTCAATGAAGCGTTCACACCTCGCCGCCATGTTGCTGGCCCTGCCGGCGATCCTCGCCCCCGCCGTCGGTACCGCGGTCGCCGCCGACCACGACTCCGCGCCCAAGCTCATAGCCATCGAGCAGGCCCCGGACAGCAAGGTCATCACGGGCAACTACATCGTCACCCTCAAGTCGGGGACGACTGCCGACGGGCTCGTGAACAGACGGGGCATCAATACCCGTCACCTCTACAAGAACGTCTTCAACGGCTTCTCCGCGAAGCTCTCGGCCCAACAGCTCGCGGACCTGCGCCGTGACCCGTCGGTCGCGGCGATCGAGGAGGACCAGAAGATCACCGCCTCCGCGACCCAGAACAACGCCACGTGGGGGCTGGACCGCATCGACCAGCGGAACCGCCCGCTGAGCGGAACGTACACCTACAACCGCAACGGCTCCGGCATCACCGCCTACATCGTCGACACCGGGATCGACACCAACCACGCCGACTTCGGCGGCCGGGCCCGCAACGTCTACGACGCCTTCGGCGGCAACGGACGGGACTGCAACGGGCACGGCACCCACGTGGCGGGCACCGTGGGCGGCACCACCTACGGTGTCGCCAAGGGTGTCGCCCTGCGCGGCGTCCGCGTCCTGGACTGCAACGGCAGCGGCTCCTACTCCGGCATCATCGCCGGCTTCGACTGGATCCGTAACAACGCCGTGAAGCCCGCCGTGGCCAACGCCTCGCTCGGTGGCGGCTACTCGTCCGCGGTGAACAACGCGGCCGCCGCGCTGAACAACTCGGGCGTCTTCCTGGCCGTCGCCGCGGGCAACAGCAACGACGACGCCTGCAACTACTCGCCCGCGACCGCCCCCGGCGTCATCAGCGTCGCGGCCTCGGACAGCTCCGACCGCAGGGCCTCGTTCAGCAACTTCGGCCGCTGCACCGACATCTTCGCGCCCGGCGTCTCCGTCACCTCCGCCCGCCTGGGCGGTGGAACCACCCAGCTGAGCGGCACCTCCATGGCCTCCCCGCACGTGGCCGGTGTCGCGGCTCTGTACAAGGCGAACAGGGGTGAGGCCTCTTCCTCGACCATCAACAACTGGCTGATCAACAACGCCACGACCAACGTGATCAGCGGAGCCAACGGCTCGCCGAACCGTCTGCTGTTCAAGGCCGACTTCTGATGCGGTCCCTGACCCGATGATGTGCCGCGCGGCCTGGCCTCTCTCCGAGGTCAGGCCGCGCGGTGTTGGTCCTTTCCGCTGCGGCGGGGGACGCCGCCCTGCCCGCCGGCGACATCCTGGATGGCCGGAAGGCGCCTCGCAGCCGTGGTGGCTGCCCTCGCCAGCGTCAGGCGGCCGCCCCGGACGCCACCCGCTCCCCTGCCGCCCGCAGCGCGTCGACCGCGGCCCGGACCGAGGGGCGGCGGTCGGCGTCCGTACGCCAGACGGCATGGATGTGACGGCGCATGGTCTGCCGCACCGGCACCAGGGAGACCCCCTCGGGGACAGGCCCCCGGCCCAGTCGCGGCGCCACGCAGACGCCGAACCCGGCCGCGATCAGGGCGAGTTGCGTGTGGTGCTCACCGGCCAGGTGGGAGATGCGCGGCTCGATGCCCCGGGAGCGCAGGGTGAACATGAGCCACTCGTAACAGAATTCGCCCTCGGGCCAGGAGACCCACTCGTCCTGGGCGAAGTCCTCCAGATCGACTTCGGTCCGGTCGGCCAGCGGATGGCCGGCCGGCATGGCGATGTCCGGTGCATCGTCGAGGAGTTCGGCCTTGGTCAGGCCGCCGGGCACGGGCAGCCGCTTGTTGCTCCAGTCGAGCACCACGGCCACGTCGACGTCGCCCCGCAGCACGGCGAGGAGCCCCTGCTCCGGCTCCAGTTCCCTGGTGCGGGCCTTCAGTTCGGGGTGGTCCGTACGCAGGGAGGCGAGCGTGGCGGGCAGCAGTCCGCGCGCCGCCGTGGGAAAGGCGGAGAGCGTCACCTCGCCGACCACCTCGCCCCGCTGCGCCTCGATGTCGGACTGGGCCAGCTCCACCTGCGACAGGATGCGGGCGGCGTGGTCCGCCAGCAGCCGGCCCGCGTCGGTGAGACGGACCCCGCGGCCGTTCCTGGCGAGCAGTTGCTGTCCGACCTCACGCTCCAGCTTGGCCATCTGCTGCGAGACCGCCGACGTGGTGACATGCAGCCCCCCGGCGGCCCCGCTCACCGAACCGTGCCGGGCGAGGGCGTCCAGGGTGCGCAGCCGCTCCAGATTCAACATGTAAGTAATGCTACGCGAACAAGCACAGAAACTCTCACTTGTTCTAAGCAGTGCTGTTCGTCATCGTTGAGCCATGAGCGCCCCCTGCCAGCAGCCCGCCACCCCTGAGACCGCATCCGTGCCCCCGGCCCCACTCCCACCCGCCCCCGTTCCCGCTGCCGCCCCCGCCGCCCGGCGCCCGGCCGTCGACTGGCGGATCCGGTTCGCCGCACTCTCCTTGATCTGGGGGTTCAGCTTCCTGCTCATCAAGGTGGGCACGGAGGGGTACGCGCCGTTCCAGGTCACCCTCGGCAGGCTGCTCGCCGGCACCGCCGTCCTGGCCGTCGCGATGGCGATGCGCCGCGAGCGGCTGCCGCGCTCGGCCCGGACCTGGGGGCACATCACCGTGGCGGCGTTCTTCCTCAACGCGCTGCCGTTCTCCCTCTTCTCCTACGCCGAGCTGACGATCCCCTCCACCCTCGCCGGGATCTGCAACGCGACCTCGCCGCTGTGGGGCATGGCCCTGTCGGTGGTCGCCCTCTCCGAGGACCGTCCGACCCGCCGCCGTGTCGCGGGCCTGGGCGTCGGTTTCCTGGGTGTGCTGACGGTCCTGGGCGCCTGGCAGGGCTTCTCCGGCCTCGACCTGCCCGGTACGGGGATGGCGCTGCTGGCCTCGTTCAGCTACGCGGTCGGCTGGATCTACGTCCGCCGCACACTGACCGGCACCGGCTCCTCCACGCTGACGCTCACCGGCAGCCAGCTCTTCGTCGGGACGCTGCAACTCGCCGTGGTGACCCCGGTGTTCACCTCGGCCCCCGACACCTTCCCCCTGCTGCCCACGCTGTCCGTCCTGGCGCTGGGAGCGCTCGGTACGGGGCTTGCGGTGCTGCTCCAGTACGGGCTGGTCCAGGAGGTCGGCCCGACGACCGGGCAGATGGTCACCTACTTCATCCCGGTGATCGCCACGGCGGCGGGCGTCGTCCTGCTCGGCGAGCAGCTGAGCTGGAACACCCCGGTGGGCGCGGTGATCGTGCTGGCCGGCGCGGCCCTCACCCAGAGCCGCGCGTCGGCCGCGGCGACCCGGCCCGCCCGACCGCGGCAGGGCCGTACGGCGGACGACGGCACGAAGTGGCTCAACCGTACGTGACCGGCCGCGCGGGTCCGGCCGCCGCCGCCACCGCGTCCGCCAGCGGCCCGATGTCCGCCGGGGTCAGCCGCGACACGGTCAGCCGCACCGCCTGGGGTGCGCCCATCCGGAAGCGCGCTCCCGGGGCCACGGCCCAGCCCGCGTGCAGCAGCCGGGCCACGGCCCCGGTCTCGTCGCTGACGGGCACCCACACGTTCATCCCGCTACGCCCGTGGGCCATCACCCCGCGCTCCGCCAGGGCCTGTACGAGGGCGTCGCGGCGCTCCCCGTAGGACCGGGCGACGGCGGCGGTGTCGACGGCGCCCGAGGTCCACAGGTGGAGCACGGCACGCTGGAGCAGCCGGCTGACCCAGCCGGGCCCCAGCCGCTGCCGGCCGGCCACCCGGTCGACCGTGACCGCGTCCCCGGTGAGGACGGCGACCCGCAGGTCGGGCCCACACGCCTTGGCCGCCGACCGGACGTACGCCCAGTGGTCCGTGGTGCCCGCCAGCGGGTGCAGCGGCAGGTCGACGATGTCGTGGCCGTGGTCGTCCTCGATCAACAGCACGTCGGGGTGGCGGGCGAGCACGGCCCGGAGCTCCCGGGCGCGGCTCCCGCTCACCGAGGCGCCGGTCGGGTTCTGCGCCCGGTCGGTGACGAGGAGCGCCCGCGCTCCGGCCCGCAGCACCCGCTCCACGTCGGCGACCAGCGGCCCGTCGTCGTCCACCCCGACCGGTACGGTGCGCAGGCCGAGCGCCGGTACGAGGTCGAGCACGCTGCCCCACCCCGGGTCCTCGACCGCCACCGCGTCGCCCGGCCTCAGGTGTGCCGCGAGCACGCGCTCGATGGCGTCGAGGGCGCCGGAGGCCACCGCCACCGGCCCGTCGGGCACCCCGTCGGCGTCCATCTCCCCCCGCGCGTACGCGGCGAACTCCGGGACCACGGGCGCCTCGCCGTACATGCCGGGGTGCTCGGCGTCGGCCGCGGCGGCCGCGGCGAGCGCCGGGCCGAGCTCCGGCAGCAGGGCCGGATCGGGGTTGCCCTTGCCGAGGTCCCGTACGCCCGGCGGCGCCTCGACGCGCAGGGAGCCCCGGGGGGTGCTGGCCGGACGCGGCCGCACCCGGCTCCCCCGGCGCCCCGCCGTCTCGATGACCCCGCGCTCGCGCAGCGTCCGGTAGGCGGCCGCCACCGTGTTCGGGTTCACCCCCAGCCGCACCGCCAACTCCCGCATGGGGGGCAGCACATGACCGGGCGCGAGGTCCCCGGAACCGACCCCGCGCTCCACACTGGCGGCGATTTCCGATGCGCGCCGCCCACTGATCCGATACTCTCCTAGCACAAACAAGAGTATGCACTAGTGCAATGGAGTACGCAATGCCGGACACCGCATCGCCCACCGCCACGGCCCCCGGCGCCGCCACGTCCTACACCCCCACCGACCGCACGGTACCCACCCGGGCCAAGGAGCGGGCCTCCTACGACCGCGAGCTGGTCCACTCGGTGCTCGACGAGGCCTACCTCTGCCACCTCGGCTTCGTCCGGGACGGGGCGCCGGTCGTGCTGCCGACCCTGTTCGGGCGGGTCGGGGAGCGCCTGTACGTCCACGGGTCGACCGGCTCCCGCCCGCTGCGCGACACCCGGGCCGCGGATCCGGGGCTGCCGGTCTGCCTGACCGTCACCCACGTCGACGCCCTGGTGCTGGCCCGGTCCGCCTTCCACCACTCGCTGAACTACCGCTCCGTGGTGGTCCACGGCATCGCCACCACCGTGACCGACCCCGAGGAGCGGCGCGTCGCCCTCGACGCGATCGTCGACCAGGCCGTCCCCGGCCGCTCGCGGGACGCCCGCCCGGCCGACGCCAGGGAACTGGCCGCCACGGCGGTGATCCGGCTGGACCTGGACGAGGTCTCCGCGAAGGTCCGCACCGGAGGCCCGAACGACGAGCCGGAGGACCTCGCCCTCCCCCACTGGACCGGGATCGTGCCGCTCACCCGGGGCTACGCGCAGCCGGTCCCGGCGGACGACCTGGACCCGGCCGTCGACGTACCGGACTATCTCCGCGCCCTCTGATCCCGGGCACTTGGGAGGGGCCCGGCGCGGGGCGCTCCGACGGGCCCGGCGCCTCGGCGCCCCGCTCAAAGCCCGTCCGCCGCCACGGCCGCTACACCACCAGGGCCTCCCGCCGGCGCGTGACCGCGGCGCCCCGCGCCTCGGCGAGGGCCAGCCCGGCCACGGCGGCCAGCAGGAGCAGGGTGCCGACGACGGTGGCCGCCGTCAGCCGCTCCCGCAGAACGGTGACCGCGATGACCGCGGCGCTCACCGGTTCCAGAAGCATGATCACGGAGACGGTGGCCGAGCGGACGGCGGCGGCCCCCGCGAAGTACAGCGCGTACGCGAGCGCGGTGGGCACCGCCGCCACGTAGACCAGCAGCCACAGCACCTGTCCCGTCTCGGCGGTGTGCGGCACGAGCCCCTCGGCCGCCGCCATGGGCAGCAGCCCCACCGCTCCGATGCCGAACGCCCAGGCGCTGGTGGTCAGCGCGTCACCGCCGCCGCCGTCCCGCCCGAGCCATCGGGTGAGCAGGGTGATCGCCGCGTACCCGGAAGCGGACAGGAGCGCCAGCAGCACCCCGGCCGGGACGACGTCACCCCCCTCACCACCCAGGACCAGCACGGCCAGGCCGGTCAGCGCCCCGGTCACGGCGGCCAGGCCGCCCCTGCCGAGCCGCTCGCCCAGCAGCAGCCGTGCGCCTACGGCGATCAGGACGGGCCCGGCGCCGAGCGTGACGACGGTGCCGACGGCGAGGCCGGTGACCTCGACGGCTGCGAAGTACGCGCTCTGGAACACGGTGAGACCCACGCCCGTGGCGAGGATGCGCAGCAGTCGGCGGCGCCGGGGCTCGGGCCGCCGGGGCGCACGGCCAGGACGCAGGGCGAGCACCCCCGCCAGCAGGACGAGGCCGCCGACGCAGCGCCAGAAGGACAGAGCGAGAGGGCCGAGATCGCTGATCCGGAAGATCAGGGAGGCGGCCGCGCCGGCGGTACCCCAGGCGACTCCGGCGACGACGAGGTACAGCAGGCTCCGCCCGACGGGCAGCACGGAAACAGAGGTGGTCATGTGACTTCTCCCGAGGAGGACAGGGTGGTGGTCGCTCGACTCCGCACGCGGGCAGCGACGAACCGCTCGGGGACTGCCCGAGCCCGGTCTTCGTCAGGAGTGGCCGCCCGCGCTAGGCGGCGGGCGGCGGCAGCACAGTCAGATGCATGACCGGCACACTAATGCCGGAGCCGCTCGGCGGACAACCCGCTCTCGGCGGCGACGGCCGCCGTACCCGCACCTGCGGCGACGGGTCCCGACGGCGGTTTCGGGGCGGCCGACTGCGCGATGAACGCACCGGTCAGGACCACGAAGCCGCCGATGAGCTGCGGCGCGGAGAGGTGCTCGCCGAGCAGCACCCAGGCCAGGACGGTCGCGATGACCGCCTCCAGACAGGCGACGACCCCGGCGACCTGCGGCGAGAGCATCCGGACGGAGACGACGCCACTGGCGTACGCGAGCACGGTGGCGATCAGCACGATCCAGCCGAGCAGCAGCCAGGCGGGGACCTCGTTGCCGTCCATCCCGGCGGTCCCGCCGAGCAGCGACCAGTCCATGCCCCACGGGCGCGCCACGAGGGTGAGGACGAGGGCGCCGACGACCAGACCGTACGAGATGACGCCGAGCGGGTGCGGAGGTTCGACGCGCCGGCCGTCGGCGCCCGTGCCCCCCTGGCCGCCGTGGTCGGAGAGGACGAAGTAGCCGACCTGGCAGCAGGCCGCGCCCAGGGCGAGCAGCAGCCCGAGGGCGTCGAAGCCGAGCCCGGCCCAGACCTCGACGACACAGGCGAGGCCGCCGACCGCCAGGACCACGCCGAGCGCCGCCGCCCGGGTGACGGGCCGGCGCTGGACGAACCGGACCCAGCCGAGGACCAGCGCGGGGGCCAGATACTCGACGAGGAGCGCCACACCGACCGGGATACGGGAGATCGCGGCGAAGTAGCAGGCCTGCACACCGGCCACGGCGAAGAGCCCGAACCCGGCCAGCAGGGCGGGCCGCTCACGTACCAGGTTCCGGTGGCGCCAGGCGACCGGCAGCATGATGACGGCGGCGCCCGCCACCCGGAGCCACACCACGTGCAGCGGGTCGAGCCCCGCCTCGATCAGTGGCTTGGCGGCGACCCCCGAGCCGCCGAAAGCGAAGGCCGACAGCAGGGCGAGCCCCAGGCCGGCGCTTCGCTTCTGAGTACCCCGAGACGCGTGCATCGGCACATCATGACAGCAGCCGACAGCACCGTCACCTCGGTCACACCTGTCGGGCCACCTCGGCCGCACACCACGCCGCCCCGCCTGCCCCACAGGACCGTCGCACCCGTATGCCGCGCGGCCATGGCCCCTGAACATCGCAGCCGTACACCGCGCCGTCACCCCCGCCGGAACGCCTCGGCCGTACACCGCGCCACCACACCCGCCCTGCCGGACCGTCGCAGCCGTACGCCGCGCCGTCACGGCCCCCGAACCTCGCAGCCGTACACCGCGCCGTCACCCCCGCCGGGACGCCTCGGCCGTACGCTGCGCCGCGCGGCCCGACAGCCACCGCGCGTCCACGCCCGCCCGGCCCAGCACCTCCACCGCGCGGCACTCGCCGTCGGCGGCCAGTGCGGCGAGGAGATCCAGCCCGCGGGCGCTCGGCTCCCCGCGCAGCCCGGCCCTGCGCCGGGCGTCCTCCATCGCGGTGACGGCGGACGGGGACCAGCCCTCCGCGGCCGGGTCCCGTATGACGGGGACGGCGCCGGAGTCCTCCACCGACCCCTGCCAGCGGAGCCCGTAACCGATGCTGCGCTGCACGAGGTAGCCGAGCACCTTGGCCAGCTGCGGTCCGCCGTCGAAGGCCTCGCGGACCTCGGGGTCGCTCTCGACGAGGGAGTGCAGAAGGTGGGCGGTGTCGATCTGGCGGTCACCGTCGCGCAGCGCACGCCTGCGCGCACCCGTCACGACCGAGACCAGTTCGGCGGTGAATCTGGCATCGGGTCCGAGGGGGTTCGGGGCGGGCTGTTCGGGGATCCGCGGCGTCCGGTTTTGCACTACTCCACCCCATCAGTCCCGGGGCGGCGAAGCATCGGCGGAGCGACCCATTCACGCGTCCCACCCAAGTTGGGCAGACCGGAGCGGCCCCTCATCCCTGCGGATGAGATCGCGCCACGGCGTACAACCATCGCTCTCAGGGGGGCGCGCCGCCTTGCGCCGCACTCCCCCGGGCAACCGCCACCCCCTGCGCGTACGTCCCTCAGGCCACAGCGCGCAACAGCACGCATCGGCTCCGGGCGGAGGGCTTCAGGGGTGTTCTGGATGGTCGCGCTGCTCGCGCAGGACGGGATGGAGTACGTCTACCGCGTGTACGCACCGGACGACGCCCTGCCCGCCGATCTGTTCTGGGCCGCCTTCCACTGCCACGACGAAGGCCCGCACCCGCGCGCGTCGGACCGCTTCGACGCGGCGGCGATCTGGCGGAACCGGCAGCACCAGCAAACCTGACGGCGCATCATCACCGCCTCGGCAATGCGCGCCGGGGCTCGCACGCGAGAGGGACCCCGCTCCCTGCGGGGCCCCTCGCGCGGCAACGACCGTCCTCCTGCTCAGCTGCTCAGCGCTCGTCGGCGAGAATCAGGTAGAGCTTCTTACGGGCGTCGTTGATGACGGTCAGCGCCTTCTCCCGCTGATCGGCGGAGCCGGTCTTCCAGACCTGCCCGAACGCCTCCATCAGACCGAATCCGGCCTGGCGGATCTCGTTCACGCCCTCCCAGTCGGCACCGCGCCCGGCCTCCTCCCAGGGAGCCTCGGGACCGGACTCGGCCTCACCGCGCCCGGATTCGGTGAGCGTGAACAGCTTCTTGCCGCCCTCGCTCGCGCTGACGATCAGCCCCTCGTCCTCCAGGAGCTGAAGGGTCGGGTAGACCGAGCCGGGGCTGGGCTTCCACGCCCCGCCGCTGCGCTCGCCGATCTCCTGGATCATCTCGTACCCGTGCATCGGCCGGTCCTTCAGCAGGGCCAGGATCGACGCGCGCACATCACCGCGCCGCGCCCTCCCCCGACCTCCACCGCGGCCACGCCCACCGCCGAAGGGCCCGCCACCGAACGGCGGCCCGAACGGCCCGAAAGCGGCCCGGCGCCCTTCATGACCGCCTCGACCGTGATGACCGGGCCCGTAGTGCCCCGGTCCGTGCTCATGCTCGTATCCGTGTGAACGCATCGCTACGCTCCTTCCATCGTCGATCTGTCGCGATGCGTCAACGATATATCGGAAGCTATCGCATGGCAAGGCACCGTCGCGGTGCGCGCTGATGACCTGTGACAGCGATCTCGCGTCGGTTGTCACTGAAGCCGGACCGATGACGGTCCATGCCGGCGAAGATGAGTCACTGCTCTGTCTGTGACACCGGGGATGGGGCGACCGCTTGCCCTGCCTGCGACTTCTCAGACCTCATGAGCCGGAGCACGGTAGTAGCCATCATCGGAATCCGTTGGCCTATGGCTGCGGTCGGACACAGCACGGCGGTCGTCACCGGCTGGGCAGGCCGCCTGTCACCCACAGCACGCGACGCTCGGCGAGGCGTTCCCCGGACGTTACGTACTCGGCCTGGGCGGACACCGCGTCGACAGCACCGTTGACGACGTGGACGGTGCTGTCGTACCGGCTCGCAGCAGGGCGGTGGCCACGATGCGCTCCTACCTGGACGCCATGGACGCTTCCCCCGCCCACAGCCCGATACCGGCCCCGGCACCGCGCCGCGTACTGGCCTCACTGGGCCCGAAGATGCTGAAGCTGGCCGCCGAACGCACCTGGGGCGCGCACACGTACTTCGTGCCCGTCGAGCACACCGCACGGGCACGCCAGATCATGGGGCCGGATGCGTTCCTCGCAGTCGAGCAGGCTGCTGTGCTCGACCATGACCTCGGCCGGGCCCGGGAGGTGGCCTCGGCGCATGTAGCCGGCTGCCTGGCGATGGCACCGCACCAAGAGGTGAACGTACGTCGGCTGGGCTTCGGGGACGAGGACATCGTCGGCGGCGCGAGTCGAACTCGCGGCCGCTCCGGTGCCCCGTCCCAGCCGGGGTCATGCCCCCAGGCCCTCGGTCACGGGCAGGCACTCGGCGAGCAGGTCGACGACGTCGCGCCAGGCTCGCCGCGCGTGCTGGGGGTGGTAGCCGACGCCCGGGACCGTGGGGTGGTCGACCGGCGGGTGGTGGAAGGCGTGCAAGGCGCCGCCGTAGACCGTGAGGCGCCAGTCGACGCCCGCGGCCTGCATCTCGGCGGTGAACGCGTTCCGTTGCGCGGGTGGCATGATCGGGTCTTCCGAGCCGACCCCGGCCCACACCGGGCAGCGGATGCGCGCCGCCTCGCCCGGTCGGCCCGTGGTGGTCGCGTTGACTGTCCCGATCGCGCGCAGGCTGACGCCGTCGCGCCCGAGTTCCAGCCCGACGGCGCCCCCGGTGCCGTAGCCGACGGCGGCGATCCGGTCGGGGTCGGTCCGCGGTTCGGTGCGCAACACGTCGAGCGCCGCATGGCCGATGCCCCGCATCCGGTCGGGATCAGCGAGCAGCGGCAGGCAACGGGCCAGCATCTTCTCGGGGTCGCCCAGATAGCGCCCGCCGTGAAGATCGAAGGCCAGCGCCACATATCCCAGTTCGGCGAGAGCGTCGGCCCGGCGGCGCTCGACGTCGCTGAGCCCCATGCCCTCCGGTCCGAGCAGCACCGCGGGCCGGCGGTCGACACCGGCCGGGAGCGCGAGGTGCCCGATCATCGTCAGACCGTCGGCCGGATACTCGACCGTACGCGTCGTCATCGTCGTCATGAGACTGGACTGTAGAGATCGTCGAGCCCGGTCCGGCCGTTGTTCTGCCGCTGGCAGAACAGCACCGAGATCGACCCTGACGGCTACTTCACGGAAGCCGCCCTTGCCGATGGAGCGGACGGGAGCGGCTTCGTCCTGATGTTCATGGCGGGAGAGGAAGAGCCCGACGATCAGGAGGTGACCCTGGGGATGGACACGCACTGCCTGGTCACGGCCGAGCAGGGAACCGCGTACGGCTGTGTGCGTGAGGCCGTTCTCACGGGCAACGTCCTCCACCTCTCGCTCGCCCCCGAAGCGCTGCAAGACCTGCGGTTGGATGACACCGAGATCGAGGCCGTCATCGAAGCGCCGGCCGAGGACATCGTCCAGTTCCGGGAAGTTCTCGCCCAGGTGCTCAGCTACGGACGGGTGGATGCTGTGCCCGGTCGCCTTGCCGTCTGATCTGGTCACCCCGCCGCCGAACCCGGTGCTCGACCGGCCGTGCGCATCGACGTCGTGGCCCTCGGCCCACACTCCGGTCACGCCCTTCGAACGGGATACGGCAGTGGGGTGATGCAGCGGACGGGTTTCCGGCCCGGCGCCCTACCGGCCCCGCTCGCGGCTGCCCGGGGCAGCCGGGCGGCGGCCGGTCAGGCGACCGACACCGAGCCCGCCGGCTCTCCGTGGGAGAGCCGCCCCGGCTCCGGTCAGCCGGTGGCGAGGAGTTCGAGCGTGTCGATCACGCGGTTCGAGAAGCCCCACTCGTTGTCGTACCAGGCGACCACCTTGACGTGGCGGCCGTCGACGCGGGTGAGGGCCGAGTCGAAGATCGCCGAGGCGGGGTTGCCCGTGATGTCGGAGGAGACGAGCGCGTCGTCCGAATACTCCAGTACGCCCGCGAGCGGCCCCAGGGCCGCGGTGCGGTACGCCTCCAGCACGTCCTCGCGCGTCACATCGCGGGCGACGGTCGTGTTGAGTTCGACGATCGAGCCCACCGGAACCGGCACGCGGATCGAGTCGCCCGACAGCTTGCCGTCGAGGTTCGGCAGCACGAGGCCGATCGCCTTGGCGGCGCCGGTTGTGGTCGGCACGATGTTGACGGCGGCGGCGCGGGCGCGGCGGGCGTCGCGGTGCGGGCCGTCCTGCAGGTTCTGCTCCTGCGTGTAGGCGTGCACCGTCGTCATGAAGCCGTGCTCGATACCGGCGAGATCATCGAGCACCTTGGCCAGTGGGGCCAGCGCGTTGGTCGTGCACGAGGCGTTCGAGACGATCGTGTGCTCGGCGGGGTCGTACGCGTCGCTGTTGACCCCGAACGCGAGCGTGACATCGGCGCCGTCCGCCGGCGCGCTGACGAGGACCCTTTTCGCGCCCGCGTCGAGGTGGGCGCCGGCGGCCTTGGCCGATGTGAAGCGGCCGGTCGCCTCCAGCACAATGTCGACGCCCAGCTCGGCCCACGGCAGCTGCGCCGGTTCGCGCTCGGCGAGCACGGTGATGCGGTGGCCGTCGACGACGAGGGCGTCCCCGTCGACGGTCACCGGCCGGCCGAGCCGGCCCGCCGTGCTGTCGTAGGCGAGCAGCCGGGCGAGGGCGGCGGGCTCCGTGAGGTCGTTGACGGCGACGACCTCGAGGGTGCTGTCACGCTCCAGCAGCGCGCGCAGCACGTTGCGCCCGATGCGGCCGAAACCGTTGATGGCGATGCGAGTCATGAGTGGGCTCCTTTCGGGTTCGTCATCAGGTTCTCGCTCGGCATCCTCCGGTGACAGCGGCGTGATCGCCACGGTCCGCAAGGATCACGCCAGGCCGTGGTGGCGGGCTACCGCCTCTGGGCGAAGGTGCGCCGGTACTCGCTCGGCGTCGTGCCGAGGATGCGCTGGAAGTGCAGCCGCAGATTGGCTCCGGTGCCGAGACCGACATCGGCGGCGATCTGCTCGATGCCCCGCTGCGAACGCTCGAGCAGCTCACGGGCCACGTCGATGCGGGCCCTCATCACCCACTGCATGGGCGTGTACCCCGTGTCCTCGACGAAGCGCCGCGAGAACGTGCGCGGCGACACCGCCGCGTGCCGGGCGAGCACGTCGAGGGTGAGGGGCTCGCCGAGCCGGTGCAGCGCCCACTCCCGGGTGGCGGCGAACTGCTCGCCGAGCGACTCGGGCACACTGCGCGGCACGTACTGCGCCTGACCGCCGCTGCGGTAGGGGGCCGCCACCAGGCGCCGTGCCGCATGGTTGGACGCGGAGACCCCCAGATCGCCGCGGAGAATGTGCAGGCACAGGTCGATGCCCGAGGCGGCGCCGGCCGACGTCAGTACGCTGCCCTCGTCGACGAACAGGACGTTCGCGTCGACCCGGACGAGCGGACGCTTCGCCGCGAGTGCCCGTGTGTAGTGCCAGTGCGTCGTGGCGCGCTTGCCGTCGAGCAGCCCCGTGGCCGCGAGCGCGAAGGCCCCCGTCGAGATGGCGGCGAGCCGCGCGCCCCGCTGGTGGGCGGCGATCAGCGCGTCGACGACGGCCTGCGGCGGGTCGTCGCGGTCCGGGTGCCGGTAGCCGGGAACGAAGACGATGTCAGCCCACGCGAGCGCCTCGACGCCATGGGCGACGTAGTACGACAGGCCGTCGCCGCCGGCCACGGGACCGGGCGCCGCACCGCAGACCCGCACCTCGTACGGCATGCTCGCGCGGGTCGTGAACACCTGTGCGGGAATGCCGACATCGAGGGGCTTCGCACCTTCGAGGACGAGGACGGCGACGCGACGCAGGGGTGAGGCTGACACGGGGAGAGAGTACGTGGGGTGCGGGGACGTCGCACCGCAGTTGCCGAAGCTGGAGGGGGCCGCGCAGACCCGCCCAGGCCCACGCAGGCCCGCCGGGAGCTGTGTCCGTCCAGGCGCGGGCATCCCCGCGAACCGGCGCGCCCTCACCGGGAGAGGCCGGCCCCGGCCGGTGTGCACCAGCGGTAAATCTCCTTTCGCCGCCGACCGCCGAGAGCTAGCGTTCGGGACGACGAGTGACCCACGAGGGGAGCGGTGAGGCATGCCCGGTCCGTCCGAGCGCGCGTTGACGTCGTAGGCCGCCACCGGCCCGTCATCGCGTGCTGCCTGCCCCTGAGGTCGCGGCACAGCGAGCCCTTCACCCCGCCCCGAGCCCCGGATGCGCGCCTTCGCGCGCCGGGCGGCGGCGGTTCTCGTTCCGGCGATCCCAGGGGTTTCCGTGCCGCCCTCCTCCCCCGCTTCCCCTTCTTTGCCCTCCTCCGCCTCCGTGTGGCGGGACGCTGACTTCCGCAGACTCTGGGTGGGCCAGACCGCCTCCCAGCTCGGTGAACACACGACGCTCGTCGTTCTCCCGCTCTTCGCCGTCCTGACGCTCGATGCCGGCGCGGGACAGTTGGGTGCCCTCCGTGCCGTGGGGCAGGCTCCCATCCTGTTGCTCTCGCTCCTGGCGGGCGCGTGGGTGGACCGGTGGCGGGCCCGTACGGTGATGGTGCTGACGGACGCCGCCCGCGCCGTGGCGCTGGGCGCGGCCGCCCTGGCCGGTCTTCTCGGACTGCTCGGGCTGCCCGCGCTGTTCGTGGTCGCCCTCACCGTCGGGGCTCTGTCCGTCCTCTTCGACGTCGCTTATCAGGCCTCCCTCGTACGGCTGGTGAGGCGGGATCAGCTCCTGCGGGGCAACAGCGCGCTGGAGGGCAGCCGGTCCGCGGCGCAGATCGGCGGCCCCGCACTCGGCGGTACGTTGGTGTCGCTGCTCCCGGCGCCGGTCGCGGTGGCCACCGGCGCGGTCTTCTTCGCGGTGTCGTTCGTGTCGCTGCGTCGGATCCGCCGGGCCGAGGCGGTACCCGAGCGCGCCGCACCGGTTCCGGCACATCCAGCACATCCGGCATATCCAGCACGTACCGCTCGGGTCCGGCGGCGGATGCGCGAGGGGCGGCGCCTCGGTCAGAGACGTCGGACCGGTCAAGGACTTCGGCTCCGCGATGAGCCGGGGGCCACTCCAGGCCTCCGAGGCCGCAAGGGGCTGCGGGCCGCTCAAGGACTTCAGAACCGCGACGACCCGGGGCTCCGTCAAGAACTCCGGGACCGCGACAACCCGGGGCTCCGTCAAGAACTCCGGGACCGCCACGACCCGAAGCCCCCTCAAGGACTCCGGAACCGCCACGACCCAGGGCCCCCTCAAAGACCCCAAATCCGTGAAGGGCTCCGCTTCGTCGCCCGACATGCCCTGCTGCGGGCCGTGTGCCTCGCCTCGGCCGCCTTCCAGTTCTCGTTCGCGGCCACGATGACCCTCTACCTGCTCTTCCTCCCGCGCGAACTCCACCTGGCGGGCGCCACCGTCGGCCTCGCCCTCGCGGCGACCGGTCCGGGTGCGCTCCTGGGCTCGGTCCTGGCCGCGCGGCTGCCGCACCGGTACGGCCATGGCGTGGTGCTCGTGTCCGCCGCGGTGCTCGGCAACGGCGCCCTGCTGTGGGTCCCCGCCCTGCACGGCCGCTCGGCGGTGACCGTGCCCGCGCTCCTGGCGGTCAACTTCGTGTTCGGGGCCTTCAGCCAGCTGGTGAACGTCACGGTCATGTCGGTGCGGCAGGCGGTCACGCCGGACGGGATGCAGGGCCGTGTTGCTGCGACGATCACCTTCGTCGGCATGGGGTTCACCCCGCTCGGCTCGCTGCTCGGCGGCCTCCTCGCGCAGGAGTGGGGGCTGCGCACCACCCTCCTGGTGTCGGCCGCGGCCATGATGCTGTCTCCCGTCGTGATGGCCGTGTCCCCGCTCGCCCGCCTGGGACGGACACTCCCGGCATGACGCGCACCACGGGCCACGCGCGAACCGAGGCCGCCCGGCCGAGGCAACCGTGCGCAGGGGCCAGGAACCCCGAATTGGCCTTGGTCCGTGGCCGCGCGGGGCCTCTACGGTCGGCCCATGAGGATTCGTATCGTCGACGCGTTCACCGACCGCCCCTTCTCCGGCAACCCCGCGGGGGTTCTCCTGCTGGAGTCCGCCGCCTTCCCGGACGCCGAGCGGCTCCAGGAGGTCGCCACCGAGGTCAACCTCTCCGAGACGGCCTTCGCCCACCCGCTGCCGCCCGGCGGCGAGGCCGACTGGGCGCTGCGCTGGTTCACCCCGGCGACCGAGGTCGCCATGTGCGGGCACGCCACACTTGCCACCGCGCACGTCCTGCACACCACGGGGCGGGCCACCGGCACCGTACGCTTCACCGCGCGCTGCGGGATCCTCACCGCAACCGCCCACCCGGACGGCACCCTCACCCTCGACTTCCCCACCGCCCCGCTGCGCGAGGAGCCCGCGCCGCCGCCCGGCCTGGCCGGGGCGCTGGGCGCGGAGCCGGTCTCGGTCCACGACACCGGTGAGGACATCGGCGACCTCCTCGTCGAACTCCGCGACGAAGCGGCCGTACGGGCTCTCGCCCCGGACTTCGCCGGCCTCGTGGCCCACTCCCGGCGCGGCATCATCGCCACGGCCGCCGCCGAGGACCCCGCCCGTGGCTACGACTACGTCTCGCGTGGCTTCTTCCCCGGCGTCGGCATCGACGAGGACCCGGTGACCGGCAGCGCCCACACCGCCCTGGCCCCGTTCTGGTCGGCCCGTCTCGGCCGGGACGACCTCATCGGGCTCCAGGCGTCCGCCCGCTCCGGGCTCGTACGCACCGCGCTGCGCGGCGAGCGCACCCTGCTGACGGGCACGGCGGTCACCGTCATCGACGGCGAGCTGCTGACGACCTTCTGAGCGTGCGGTCGGCCACCCTCCGAGAGTCGGGAGGGGCGGCGTACGGGACCACCCGCGCCGCCCCTCCCCCCCTCCCCCTCCTACGGCGTCGGCAGCCAGTCCACCTTTCCCGCGAGCAGCGCGTACCCGACGAACGCCCCGATGTCGAGCAGCGTATGGGCGACGACCAGCGGCCCCACCCGCCCCCAACGCCGGTACAGCAGCACGAAGACGACGCCCATCACCAGGTTGCCGATGAAGCCGCCGATGCCCTGGTAGAGGTGGTACGAGCCGCGCAGCACGGAGCTGGCCACCAGCGAGGCCATGGGGGTCCAGCCCAACTGGTCCAGTCTCCGCAGCAGGTAGGCGACGACGATGACCTCCTCCACCACGGAGTTCTGCGCCGCGGAGAGGATCAGTACCGGGAATTTCCACCAGACGTCGGGCAGCGATTCCGGAACGACGGTGAGATTGAACCCGGTGGCCCTGGCCACCAGGTAGAAGGCGAGTCCGGCGCTGCCGATGCCGGCCGCGATCAGGGTCCCGCGGCCGAGGTCGAACCACGGCCTCGTGCGGTCGAATCCGACGGTCCGCAGACTCGCGCCCTCCCTGATCAGCAGGTGCGCCACGAGCGCGACCGGCACCAGCGCCGTTGCGATTCCGAACATCTGCCAAGCCAGATCGAGCCATGGACGGCCCGGGGCGTACGAACCGTTCAGCGTCGCCGCCTGGTCCTTCAAACCCCCCGGTCTCGTCAGCGATCCGACAAAACTGATGAGCGCGGAGACCGCACTCGCGCCCAGGGAGAGCGCCAGGACCAGTACCGTCTCCGACCACAAGGTCCTTCGTGATGCGCCCTCTTGGGGAAGAGGCTCAGCCACGCGCCCTGTCTCCACCGGTCCACCTGCCTTTTGTTCTGCCATCGCGTCTCATCCCGCCCACCGTCCCAGCCAGGGTCTCGAATGACGGTACGAAGATCATGCGTGACAGGCCGAGGGACGGCCACCATCGCCGACGGTGGCCGTCCCTCTCTTCTCTGTTCGTCGTTGCTCGTGCGCCTTCAGGGGCACCACCGGCACGGGACGTCACAGCTTGCCCGACGCCGACGCGCCGGGGGAACGCGGGATGCCTCTCCCGGGGCGCAGCCCGTGCTCAGCGCCGGGGGCGGCGCCAGCGACCCGGGGGGGCTGACGGCCCGCGCCCCCCCCCCCGGGAGTGGACACCGCAGGGGGGCGG